>JAUXAP010000013.1 GCA_030619865.1 Dehalococcoidia bacterium
TATAGCCAACGATGACCCAATAGTTGCCATTATCGCTTATACTCCAGACAGGCTATGCCGAAATGGGGAAGATATACTCACTCTAGCTAAAGAGTTCAAGGCTCACGGAGTAAAGCTGATATTCGTCAAAGAGCAATGGGAAGATACGCTAAACGGGAAGCTCATTGCTTTCATACTCGGTTGGGCTAGTGAATTTGAGGCAGCCCAGATAAGAGAGCGAACCATGAGGGGCAAGCGAGCAAGAGCACTTCAAGGCAGATTACCATCTGGCACAGGACGAAAGCTCTATGGTTACGATTACCTGCCGGGTAAAGGTACTGGTGAGGGCGTGAGATATGAAAACAAGGAAGAATCCAGATGGGTGAATGAAATGTATCGCTGGCTCGTGGAAGAGGGATTGCCCATTAATGGTATAACTAGGCGATTGCGAGGATTGGGAGTGCCCACACCAGCAGAAAGCCCATTCTGGAGACGGCAGAGCGTTTATAGGATCCTCACCAATCCAGCCTATACGGGAAAGACATACTCATTCACTAGGGATTATGTAGAACCCAAGAGAAGGCGTAGCCCCAATAGTAAACGCAAAAAGACGGGTGTGGTATTGAAGCCTAGAGAAGAATGGGTTGAGATTCCCAATGCAACGCCAGCGATAATCAGCCAAGATGTTTTTGATACAGCACAGGAAATATTGAAGCGAAATAAGGAACTATCGACTCGGAACGCCAAACGTCAATACTTGCTCAGTGGCTATATCTTTTGTCGGTGTGGAGCACGCTATCAAGGATACTTGAAAAAGTGGAAGGATAACGGCAAACCCAATTCGCAACGTTATTATCGCTGTGGCAAGAGCCAGTCTATAGCCTCACCAGAGCGTTGCCGTAACCGTCAGCTACATGCCCCCAGAACCGAACAGGCTGTCTGGCAGCAAATAGAAACCATGCTTGCCAAGCCTGAAATAGTATTGACGGCTCTTGAGATACAAGCGAAAGAAGCCAAACAGGTTGATTCCCTAGAAAGACGGCTAGAACAGATAGAGGCTCAAATTGAGAACCGCCATAAGCAGAAGGAGAGAATATGGAGAGCCTTTGAGCTAACCGGCGATGAGGATAGCTTCAAAGAGGATATCGAGAGGCTTACACGTGAGGTCAACGCACTGGAAGCCTCGAAAGTAGAACTGGAACGCAAAATCGAGACTTACCAGCGATATGAGATAGATGCAGAGCGGATAAAAGAGGCTTGTCAGCTATTCTCAGCTAACCTGAAGGACTTGACTTACGAAGAGAAACGCTTTGCCCTTGAAGCCCTGCAAATAAGGGTATTGGTTGACGGAGAAACATTACAGCTAGAGGGCGCCATATCAACGGGAAATCAATCAATTGTGTCCTCTGCATCAAAATAACCGAGGCAGCACTGGCAGCTATTGCCTCTTTGAATGCCTCCCTGGGATGAACGATACTAGTATCCAGGCTACCGACTGAAATTTCTGACACTTTTATTAGCTGATTTCTGGTATCCAGCAGAAGTGCCAGAAAATGCTCTTTTTTCTTACCCTTCAACCGACTCCTTACCAAAGTCACTACATCATCAGGGGTTTTCACTAATGGCTTGCTACCAGTCTCTAAGTAATCTTCCAAGCGGTTAGCTAACTCAAAAGCAGCCTTAATCTGGGATGCCTTGGCAACGCCAATCCCCTTAACCTGAGATAGCTCTTCCACCGAGGCACCAGCAATTCCTTTAAGATTGCTAAACTGGCTAAGCAATCTCTGAGCGGTTACCATCACCGACTCGCCGGCAATGCCACGACCTAGAATCAAAGCCAAAATCTCCTGCGCCGATAGGGCCTCTACTCCAAATTTCTGCAGCCTCTCTCTAGGCCGCTCAGAAATAGGTAAATCGTGAATAGTAAATGACTTCTTCACCGGCCTCGCCTCCATGCCCACCTTTCAGCAGCTAGACCTAATGCCAGCAAAAATGCTGTAGCTAGCACAGCCAACCCCGCAATTACTGGACCAGGTATTTTTGTTACTCTCACAGCCGTTGTCACCACAGTTAATGGTTGATACTGCTCAGCAATATAATCCCGCCACAGAGCATCCAGACCATCCATATCAAAGCCATACACTTTTTCTAAGGCTGTATCGTAGTCAATGCCCCTTTTAAAAGTATTCAATAGCTGAAGCATCTTCTCCTGTCCATAATTATCAATAAGAAACTCAACTAGACTATAACTCTGAGCATAGGAAAGGTAGGACTGCCCGGCATAAGCTGAAAAAGGGCTTGATAAACTGCGCACTGGAATAAGACTTTCTTCAGTTATTGCCTCATCAAGGAAATATTCAAACTCCAGCTTCAGCGGTCCCTCGGCATACATAGCTAAACCTTCATCCAGCCACCTAGGTAAGTCACCATAGGGATTAAAAGTCATCTGATGGTTGACTAAGTGTGCCAACTCATGAGCAACTGCCCTCTTGCCCCAGTCAAGCGTACCTGAAGCAATACCAATAGCTATAACGCCATGTCTGGTAAAAGCTACTCCTCCTGTCCATTCCTGGGGATAAATCATAGCCTCCCTTAAATCTTGAGCATTAGCATAGATATAGAGCTTAACCGGCTTCTCAAGATAAGCACCAGTGTCCTCAGTCAACCGAGTCAGTGCCTGCTGAGCTGCTGCCATAAGCTCCCGGGCAAAGGACCGTGTTCCTCGATGCCAATAAATAGTTACATTACCCTCGTTCAGCTTGTACCAGTAATAGCGGTCATCATCAAACTGGATTCGAGCCTGATCCGCTTCAACTTTTTCACCATCGGCATCCTCTACCACCCACCAATAATCCACATTAGACCCTGGGGGCAATCCGCCTGTTTTTCTCATGTCCCAAGTCCAGGTAACATCAACAGTGGTATCGGGCTCAAAGTCAATATAAACCTCACTGGTTACTTGAGCAGAACTCGCTTGGTCAACTACATAGTAGAGACGAATGTCAGTAATATTTACACCACTCTTAGCCGACAAATTAAAGTTAAGCTTAAATGGAAACTCCGCCTGAGCCGAGCTATCTAATATTGCTAGCTTACTCCGAGCCTGAACCAATCCCGGGCTCAATAACACCAAAAGCAGGCAAACAACCAAAGCTAATATGCCAGCGTTCTTAATCATCCTTCTTTACCCAGATTAGACCTAAGGTAGGCGGTTATAAAGTCATCCAATTCACCATCTAATACCGCATCGGTCGCGCTTGTTTGATAATCAGTCCTGTGGTCTTTCACCATCTTATAGGGATGAAGAACATAACTCCTAATCTGGTTACCCCAGCCAGCGTCTATACGCTTCCCCTTAAGCTCAGCTCTTTCTTCAGCTCTCTTCGCCAATTCTAACTCCAATAGGCGAGCTTGAAGAATTCTTAAGGCAATTTCCTTATTCTGGTGCTGAGACCGCTCACTTTGACAGACAACCACCAGCCCGGTAGGTAAGTGAGTCAATCTGACAGCACTGCTTGTCTTCTGCATATGCTGTCCTCCCGGTCCGCTCGACCTAAACGCATCAATCTTTAAATCACCTGGCTCTATCTTCACATCAACACCGGCTTCAGCTTCAGGCATAATCTCCACCAAGGCAAAGGAGGTATGCCGAGCATGGTCAGCATCAAAAGGAGACAGACGAACCAAGCGATGGACACCGTGCTCTGATTTCAGGTAACCGCAGGCATAATCGCCACTAACACTGATGACAGCACTCTTTATTCCTGCTTCTTCACCAGGGGAAATGTCAAGCATATCAGTCTTATAACCACGACGCTCAGCCCAGCGAAGGTACATCCTCAATAACATCTGTGCCCAATCTTGAGACTCTGTGCCTCCAGCTCCAGCATGAATAGTTAAAATGGCATTTCTGGCATCATACTCACTGCTAAATGCCATCTCCAGTTCCAGTTCATCAAGGTGAGAGCTTACCTTCTCTATCTCAGACTGAATCTCTTCCTTAAGCGAATCGTCCTCTTCTGCTACGGAGATTAATTCAGCAATGTCAGTAACCCTTTTCTCCATCTCCCGCCACTGCTGCACTACCTTCCGCACTTCAGCCAACTGGCGCATAACACCCCGGGCTTTAGCTTGGTCTGACCAAAAGTCAGGCTGGGCTGACTGCTTCTCTAACCTGGCGATTTCCTCTTCTTTAGCAACAATGTCAAAGATGCACCAGCGCCATAGATACTCTAGCCCGTAAGTCCTCTAATTTATCCCTTAACTCTTGCATCTGTACCCACTGTAATTCTTCTACTCAAAAAGCTTTCCTTGATGCCCTACTTCAGACACAGTAGCAGTCTTTTCTAGCTTCAGATTTCCTCCCGCTGCTAAATGGGCAAGCCGGGTAGGTTCCGGCAAGCGATAACCGCGGCAGCATTTCATGACCCAATAAATGGCAGTTTGCAGGTCAATTTTATGCCCTATAGAAACATAAACAGGCTTCACTCCAAGCTTAGTTCGCAGAGCTGCCCCTATAAGCTCGCCATTATCCGTTATTTCAGCATAGCTACCTGGTTCAGCTCCGGGCTCTGCATGTTGTCCACACAGTAGAGATTTAGCACAGCCAATGGTTGGGGTATTCAAAAAGAGTCCCAGGTGAGAAGCGAGACCCATCCGTCGGGGATGGGCAACCCCCTGACCATCAACCAGGATAAGGCCTGGAGTAATAGTAAGTCTCTGGCAAGCGGCTAAGGTTAATGGTGACTCTCTGAAGGATAAAAGACCAGGGATATAGGGAAAATCGAGCTCCCCGTTTACTACTTCTGTTTCCACCACCCTAAGTTCAGGATAGTTTAAAACAACCACAGCCGCTGTGGCCATCCCCCCTGTTTTTCCTGCTGATATATCCACACCAGCTATAAAGTGGGAGGTGACAACCTCATTGCTCCTAGACACCTGTGCTGCCAGTCTCCGCTGTAAGTCTAAAGCCTGAGCAGTGCTAACCTGCCAACTGTGCAATTTCTCTACTTTCACACCCTTGATTATAGCGACTAGATAATCTACTGACAACCGCAGGCTAAAAAGCGAAGTCAGTTGGGATTTCTGAGCAATGAACTTAAATTAATACATTATCTTTGTTGACAGCCGATTACTTATAGCGCATAATAACATATAGAGAAAGTTAGTAAAGATGGTAAAGATTAGATTACGACGAGTAGGAGCCAAAAAGAAACCGAACTACCGACTAGTAGTAGCTGATTCTCGGGCACCCCGTGACGGGGCATTCATCAATATTATCGGACACTATAACCCTCTAACCGACCCAGAAACAATAGTCATAGATGAAGAAAAAGCACTAAGCTGGCTCAGGCAAGGGGCTCAGCCGACAGCTACTGCCGCCAGACTACTATCAAAGGCAGGCATTATGGAAAAGTTCAAAACAGTTAAGGAGAAAACATGAAAGAACTAATAGAATACATCGCCAAATCAATTGTTAATGCACCCGATGATGTGGAAGTTACCGAGGAAACCACTGAAGAGGGCATAACACTCAAATTGCAGGTTGCCGATGATGATAAGGGAAGGGTTATTGGCAAGCAAGGCCGAATAGCCCAAGCCATGCGCACCCTACTCAGAGTAAAAGCAGCTAAAGAAGGCATCAGAGTTAACCTCGAGATTATCTAGAAATAACCCAGATAATCAGATTTACCCAAAATAACCACACACGATTTCCCTGAAACAGGGATGGATGTGAGCATGCTTATCAGCACTAAGATAAGCGAGATTGAGCGCTCTCTCTCAGTTACCAGCTAAAAGAGAAGCCAAGCATCAAAGACATAGCCAAGAAGAGGGCAAGCAGAACTCAGAGCGACCCAGACAGAGAGGTTTGCAACTTCGCCTAAACAGCCGGAGGTTATAGATGTCCCCCAAGAATGAGCGTTGGCTTATATGCCCTATCTGCAAGCGGGCTAATACCCCCGGAAAACTCTTCTGCAAATATTGCTGGGGGGCATTGATTCATACGGACAAGCCAGTATCCACTCAGGAGGCAAAGGAAGTACTAAGACGGTGGCTATCCCACTTGAAGCTCATAAAGATAGCTAAGGTACTCACTATTAGCCTTGTTCCCTTAATCATCTTGGTTTCTGCTATGTTCATCGGCTCCTATTATCTCTCTGGCCTGATGTTTAGGCCGCCTCAGGATTTAAACTCCAACTCCCTCCCCGGAGAATGGGCTATGTTCCGCCGTGACTTGGGTCATTCCGGTAGCACAGACTCAAGTGGCATCTTGCCTCAAGGCACGCTGAAATGGGTTTTCCCTACCGGCGGCCCAATTGAGTCATCACCGGCAGTAGTAGATGGCACTGTCTACATCGGCTCCAGAGACGGTAAACTCTACGCTCTGGACGCAGTCACTGGTGCCAAACGTTGGGAATACCAAACGGGTAGTTGGGTTCAGTCCTCACCGGCAATTGTCAATGGTGTAGTCTATATCGGCTCAAACGACGGGAAGCTATATGCACTTGATGCACATAGTGGTGAAAAGCTCTGGGATTTCAAGACCAAATATGCCATTGAGTCTTCCCCAGCAGTAGCTGATGGTATTGTTTATTTTGGCACTGGCGATTACTCTATCTACGCCTTGGATGCACTAACCGGGGAAAAGTTATGGAATTTTAAGACAGAGGGCGTTATTCAATCATCACCTATAGTTGCTAATGGCATCGTCTACGTTGGCTCATGGGACAGATCCTGCTACGCCTTGCATGCACTGACTGGAAAACTCCGCCTTCACTTTAAGGCATATCAACCGATTATTTCCTCCCCGGCGGTGAGAGACGAAATCGTCTATTTCGCCAGCTCTACCGGCTACTTACTCGCCATTGATGGTAACGCCCGAAACTGGCTCTGGGAATATGACATCAAACCTTACTGGATACAACTACAGGCATTCGGTTTACCGGTGCCTACACCCCCACTCCCATCCGGCTTTCTATGGGGGCTCAAGTTAGGCACAACAGCCTATTCCTCTCCCGCTGTGACAGATGATACCTTGTACATAGGCTCAGATAACAAACTATTCGCCGTAGATATCCACAACCAGCAAGAGCGCTGGACATTCGAAGCCGAAGGTACAATTAGCTCCTCACCCTCAGTAGCGAACACCACCGTCTATGTAGGCAGTGAAGATGGTCGGCTGTACGCTCTAGATACGACCACCGGCGAAAAACTTTGGGAAATCACCACCGGGGGCAAGATCACTTCATCCCCTGCCATAGCTGGCGCAATGGTTTACATAGGCTCGCATGATGGTAACCTATATGCCATCGAGTAACGTGACGGACCTTCTCTTTAATCATTTAAAAAACCCCAGGCTTTTTAACCCAGGGCTCGTTATTATCAAACTCACAAATTAGAAAAATAACTGCGTCTTACATACTTTTACTTTTTACCTCCACCAAGCCTACTTTTAGCTAAAAAGCTGGGAGAAGTCTCCATTGAAGTCCTTTAAGAAATTGTGCATATCCAGCATCTCGTCGGCTGTCAGCTTATCCATATGTCTGAACTTATCTAGTTCGGCTTCAGTGAGGTCAGTAATAACCTTGACCACTTTATCTTTCTTAATTATTGCTACCATTAAACACTGAGTGTCGCAAGCTACGCAAGATGCACTCAAAAACCACAAGTCTTCGTGGTGACTAAGGATGCTGATATTATCTACTTCGTAACGCTGCCCACAAACACCGCACTTTACTGAAGCCATCAACTTTTTGATAACACCCTCTTCCATCAATCCAGCCCTTAATACTATAAAGTCCCAGTTTAGGATTTACGCTTATCAAAATCGTCAAAGTCAAGAGTATCAATAAAATCACGGAATGCTGACATCCTTTTCAGCTCTTCTTCACTGACCTTCTTGCTGCCAGCCCTACCCTTCTCTCCTGCTTCAGAAATAGGTTTACCCGTCTCTTTGTCCAGTAGGATACCAGCTTTATCCAAAACCGTCTCCTCTGCATAGATAGGTACCTCTGCCCTTACCGCCAGTGCCAAAGCGTCACTAGGGCGAGAGTCAATTTCTACTTGCCCTCCATCCACATTAAGGATAACCTTAGCATAGAAAGTATCATTCTTAAGATCGCTGACGATAATAGAGTTAATAGTAACCCCCAGGGTATCAATAACTGAGCGTAACAAGTCATGGGTTAAAGGCCTTGGCACAGTAACACCCTGCAGTTTTACCGCTATAGCATCAGCCTCGGCGGGGCCAATCCAAATAGGTAAGTAGCGCTCTGCCATCTTCTCTTTCAGAATTACCACCCGTTGATAATTCATCAGACTAACCCGAATGCTATCAATGGCCATCTCTATCATAAACAACCCTCCTCTACTTCTCAGCCAGTGTGTTTAATACTACTCCATATCACTACTACTGTCAACTAAAAAATAGCCAAAATATTTAGCTAAACCGCCCCCGTTATGGTATAATAAACAACAGCCAACAATCTATTTCAGCTGAAAGAGGAGGTTAACATTATGCCCGAAGGTCAGAAGGTTATTGTCTGGTTCGCTGAGGTCACTAAAAAGGATATACCACTTGTTGGTGGTAAAGGGGCAAACCTAGGTGAAATGACTAATGCCGATATACCGGTTCCTCCAGGCTTCATTGTCACCGCTGCTACCTACTTTGATTTCCTGAAACAGACGAAAACAGACGATAAAATCCGTGGGCCATTAAATTCTCTCAATGTCCACGATAGTAAACAGCTTCAACAAACCTCGGATAAGGTTAAACAGATAATACTAGAGGCTCCTATGTCTCCCGAAACAGCCAAGAGGATTCGCGAGGCTTATATAAAAATGGGTCAAGGCCTGGTTGCGGTGCGTTCTTCAGCTACCGCTGAAGACCTACCGGAGGCCTCCTTCGCTGGTCAGCAAAGCACTTTCCTTAATATTCAAGGTGAAGATGAAGTGGTGGAGGCTGTCCAGAAATGCTGGGCATCTCTCTTTGAAGCCAGAGCTATCTTCTATAGAGAAGAGAATGGCTTTGACCACTTTAAGGTTGGCATTGCTGTCCCAGTGCAAAGAATGGTACAGTCTGAGGCTTCTGGGGTCATATTTACCTTGGAGCCGGTAACCAGTGATAGAAGCAAGATAGCCATTGAAGCTGTCTACGGGCTTGGTGAAACGATTGTCTCGGGGGATGTAACCCCTGACTCATACATTGTCGATAAAGATGGAATGAAAATTAGCAAAAAGGAAATTGCCAAGCAAGAATGGAAACTGATAAGAAGCGAAGAGGGCAAAGATGGAGAGGCTAATGTTAAAGTGGTCCTTACCCCTGAGGAGCAAGCACAACAAAAAATAAGTGATGAAGACATAATTGAACTGGCCAAAATGGGTAAGCGCTTAGAGGACTGGTATCAATTTCCTCAGGATATTGAATGGGCAAAGGAGAATAATGAGCTCTTTATCGTCCAAACTCGTCCGGTAACTACTATCAGGGAAAAGGTGGCTGAGGTTAGACCTGAAATTACAGCCCCGGTGCTGCTATCGGGAGCAGCAGCCAGCCCAGGTATGGCATCAGGACCGGTCAAAATAGTACATGATGCCTCCCAAATAGACAAGGTGTTAAATGGTAATGTTCTGGTTGCTGAAATGACCACCCCCGACTTTGTGCCTGCCATGAAGCGAGCAGTAGCTATTGTAACCAACCGTGGAGGTAGAACAGCCCATGCCGCTATTGTCAGCCGAGAGCTAGGTATACCCTGCATCGTTGGCACCGGTAATGCTATGACTGCCCTGAAAGACGGGCAGATGATCACCGTGGACGGTTCTAGCGGTAAGGTTTATGAGGGTAAAATTGAGATTGCCCAAAAAGTTGAGACCAAAGCCAGGGTAAAGGTAAAGACCAGAACCAAGCTTTTGGTAAATCTAGCTCAGCCAGAGCTAGTTGACAGAGTAGCATCTCGCGATGTGGACGGCGTTGGCCTGCTACGAGCTGAATTTATGGTTGCCCAGATTGGTGAGCACCCAAGTTATATGATTAGCCAAAATCGGGGCAATGAATTTGTTGACAAGCTTGCTGAAGGGTTAACTACCTTTGCCAAGGCATTCCACCCTCGCCAGGTAGTTTACCGAACTAATGATTTCAAGACCAACGAGTATAGAGCCTTAAAGGGTGGAGAAAAATACGAAGTAACCGAGGAAAACCCGATGCTTGGCTACAGAGGAGCTTCACGATACATCACTGACATTGATACCTTCAAGTTAGAACTAGACGCTATAAAGAGGGTAAGAGAGAAATATAGTAATCTATGGGTTATGATTCCTTTCGTTCGAACCGTTAATGAGCTGGCTCAAACACTAAAAATTATGGAAGCCGAAGGGCTAAAACGCTCCGAGGATTTCAAAATATGGATGATGGTTGAAGTACCATCCAATATAATCCTCCTAGATAAGTTCCTAGCCGTCGGTATTGATGGCATATCTATCGGCTCAAATGATTTAACTCAGCTTACTCTGGGAATTGATAGAGACAGCGAAAAGCTAGCCGATACATTTGACGAGCGGGATGAAGCGGTGATGATATCTCTAGAGAGAGCGGTTAAAGTAGCTAAGAGTATGGGGGCTACCTCCTCCATTTGCGGGCAAGCACCCTCAGTATATCCTGAGCTTACTAAAAAGCTGGTAGAGTGGGGCATAACCTCAGTTTCAGTAAGCCCCGATATGATCGACATAACCAGAGAAATAATTGCTAAAGTAGAAGAGCGATTAAAACTTAATGATTAAGCGGCTTAATATTCGCCAGCTAATTGAAGAAAAGGAAGAGAGCCTCTCTCCTTATGCCGCGAAAAGTAACCAGTCACGAGGCAGGCTCAAGCCAGAGGAGCCGTGTGCAGTGCGCGCTGCCTTTCAACGTGACCGAGACCGTATCATCCACTCAAAGGCTTTCCGCCGCCTCAAGCATAAGACACAGGTTTTCATTGCCCCTCTGGGTGACCACTATGTGACACGGCTCACTCACACCTTAGAGGTTTCCCAGATAGCTCGCACTATAAGCCGTGCCTTAAGCCTGAATGAGGATTTAACTGAGGCTATTGCCTTAGGCCATGACCTGGGTCATACTCCTTTCGGTCATGTGGGTGAGGAGGTTTTAGATGAACTTTACCGCAAGGGATTCAGACATAATGAACAAAGCCTGCGAGTAGTCGACCTCTTAGAAAAGGATGGGCAGGGGCTTAATCTCACCTGGGAGGTGAGAGACGGCATCCTTAACCACTCCAAGACGAGGGTAGATATCTTAGGACAGGGTTGGGGAAAGGTAAATACTCTAGAGGGCGAGGTGTGTAAAATCGCCGATACCGTAGCCTATATCAACCATGATATTGGCGATGCCGTAAGAGCTGACATTATCACCGAGAACGATTTACCACTCTCAGCCGTTACTGTACTAGGTCGCTTCCATTCACAACGCATCAACACCATGGTTTGTGATATTATTGACTACTCATGGGCTACTACGAGGCATAAGACTACAGATAGCCCTACCATTGGTATGAGTCAACAGGTGCTGGAGGCAACCAAAACCCTGCGTGAATTTCTTTTTGATAAAGTATATAACGTGCACTCAGCCCAGAAAGAAGCAGAAAAGGCAAGAGAGGTGGTTCGGCTACTATACGGCTACTTCAATAAGCATGCTGATAAATTACCCTCAGAGTATTCTATCCACAGTGATGTGGTAGAACAAAGGGTAGTTGACTATATCGCCGGTATGACCGACCAATATGCCCTGAGGACTGCTGAAGAGATGTCCTTGCTGGACGACAAGTCTAAACAACAGCGGTTGAAGTTACCATAGATGAGCGTCATAGATGAGGTAAAGCAAAGGACAGACATTGTTGAGGTGGTGAGCCAGTATACCTCCTTAGCCAAAGCTGGGCGCACCTTAAAAGCACTATGCCCGTTCCACAGTGAAAAGCACCCCTCATTCTTCGTCTATCCTGAGCAGCAGAGCTGGCACTGCTTTGGAGCCTGCAATACTGGAGGTGATGCCTTTTCCTTTATTATGAAAAAGGAAGGTATTGATTTTGGTGAAGCGCTGCGCCTTCTTGCCCAAAGGGCAGGAGTTACTATCAGTACCAGACCGGAACGGGAAGCTGAAGGGAAGGAAAAGGCAAAGTTATACCAAATTAATGAGGCTGCGGCTCAGTATTTCCATAATTTACTTGTCAACTCTTCAGCCGGAGAAAAGGTAAGAAACTATGTGGTCAGCCGAGGTTTCTCCTCAAAAACCATCAGCGACTTCCAGCTGGGCTTTAGTCCAAATAGCTGGGAGGCACTAAAGCAGTACCTGCTGGAAAGAGATTATACCGAGAGTGAACTGCTTGAAGCCGGTTTAGTAGTGGAAGCAGAAGGAGGCAAAACGCATGACCGATTTCGCAATCGGTTAATGTTCCCCATATCTGACAACAAAGGACGCACTATTGGTTTTGGGGCGAGAGTGCTCGATGATTCCCTACCTAAATACCTTAACTCACCCCAGACACCAATCTTTGATAAGAGCAGCAGCCTATATGGGATAAATCTGGCGGCAACGGCTATCAGGCAACAAGGGGTAGCCGTGATTGTAGAAGGCTACATGGATGTTATCACCGCCCACCAGAATGGCTTTAACAATGTAGTTGCCTCTATGGGAACCTCAGTTACCGAGAAACAGGTCAGGACTCTAAAGAGGCTAAGTAAAAATATAGCTCTGGCTCTTGATGCCGATACTGCCGGAGACGAAGCCATGCTACGTTGCGTGGGCTATGAAAATACCCTTGACGCCGAGGTAAGGGTTATTATCCTGCCTAGAGAAAGAGACCCTGATGACGTTATTAAGGAAGATACGAAAACTTGGCAAAATCTGCTGGAAGAGGCTTTGCCTGTAGTTGACTATACCTTTAATATGGTTACCTCTAAACTTGACCTGGCTACAGCCAGGGATAAATCTTTAGCCGTAGACAAGCTTCTGCCTATCATTGCTGAGATAAAGGATAGTATACGCCAAGACCATTACCTAACCAAACTGTCTAAGTTAACGGGAACTAGCTATCGAAGGTTAGAGACTGCTTTAACTAGAATTAAACCTGACCGCCGAGCTAAGGGGCCAAAGTCAGAAGCCGTTAAACGTGCTGTGCAGCCCCTTCGGTCCAGCCCCCTTGAAGAATATTGCCTGGCTCTCTTGTTAAAGCATCCAGAGCTTAAAGATATCAGCCAGGACCTCTTACCCGAATATTTTGAAAATAGCGAAAACCGTGAAATCTTTATCGCCTGGCAGCAAGCCGGCGACTTATCATCACTTAAGGAAAGGCTTGACACTGCAATCTG
This sequence comes from Dehalococcoidia bacterium, assembly GCA_030619865.1. Classification (GTDB taxonomy): domain Bacteria; phylum Chloroflexota; class Dehalococcoidia; order Dehalococcoidales; family JAUXAP01; genus JAUXAP01. Next base: position 13,333 of record JAUXAP010000013.1, read on the forward strand.
GGAGCACCTTGATTCCCTAATAACCAAGAGTATACCCACCAACCAAATAGAACAGAAGTGCGCTGACTGCATCCTCCGCCTACGGGAAAAATTCCTCCGAGATCGGGAGGCAAAAAGAGCAGAAGCACTAGCCCTGGAAGCAGAGGCAGGAGGCACTGCCGCCGAATTAGCTAAACTTGAGGAGCAAGGAGCAGAAATCAGTGCTCAACTAGGAGAAGTTTTTGCCCAGAGGAGCAAACAAGCTCAGCAAGGAAGGTGAGAAATGAAGTCGGAAAACAATGACAATTCTAACCGTTTTTTATCTCAAAATCAGACAGATGAGGAATTGTCTTCATCCAAAGAGATAAAAGTTGAGTCCGAATCCCCGGCGAATTTAGAGTTAGCAAAGCCAGTAGAACAACCGGAAGAGTATGATGCGACGGACGACCCAGTCCGCATGTATCTTCATGAAATTGGTAGGGTGCACCTTCTCACCGCCGCGGATGAAAAGGTCTTAGCTAAAAAGATTGAGGAAGGTAAACGCATCAGTGAGACTAAACAAAACTATCAACAGAGATATGGGAAGCCCCCTTCAGCGACTGAAATAATACTTGCCATGCTCAGGGAGTTGGGACGGGCTTCTGCTACCATCCATCTTCTCCAAGAAGAGCTCGATATAACACCTACAGCCAGCTTTATAGAGACCATCTCCAATGCTAAAATACGAGCTAACATAGATGGTGAAATAGACCAGCAACTAGTCCAGGATATCGCTCGTCGCACAGATATCTCCATACCCGAAGCAGAACAGCTGCTTATTAACCTGTCGTTAAACAGTAACCTCGTACCCAAAGAAGTCCTCAATGCCATCGAAGATAGTGTCTCTCTGGCTGACATAGAGAATCTGGTGACAGATATCGCTTTCATTAGTTCTATCCAAGTTTATGACAAGAAATTTAAGACTTACCTGACGAATATTGAGCGTGAGGCTTTGAGGGCAAAAAAGCATCTCACTGAAGCCAACCTACGCTTGGTAGTCAGCGTAGCCAAGAAACATATTGGACGAGGCATGTCCCTCCTCGACCTCATTCAGGAGGGGAATATCGGTCTAATCAGAGCCGCCGAGAAATTCGATTACCACAGGGGTTATAAATTCAGCACCTATGCCACCTGGTGGATTCGTCAGGCTATTACCCGCTCTATAGCCGACCAATCTCGTACTATTCGCATCCCGGTCCATATGGTTGAGACCATTAATAAACTGCTAAGAGCAAGTCGCCGCCTGGCCCAGGAACATGGGCGAGAGCCCACCGCCAGGGAAATTGGTAGAGAATTGGAAATACCCCCGGAAAAGGTCAGAGAGATAGTCAAGGTAGCCCAGCTACCAATATCACTGGAGTCACCTATAGGTGAGGAGGAAGACAGCCACCTGGGTGACTTTATAGAGGACCGTAATGCTTTACCACCGGTTGATGCTGCCTCCAAACAGCTGCTCAAGGAACAAATCGATGATGTGCTGTCCAGCCTTACTCCTCGTGAGCAGCGAGTGCTCCAACTTAGATTCGGTCTTGAGGATGGACGAAGCCGAACCCTGGAAGAAGTGGGGAAAGAGTTTAACGTAACCAGAGAGCGAATTCGCCAAATTGAAGCCAAGGCACTCCGTAAACTACGCCACCCCAGCCGAAGCCGAAAATTAAGGGATTACTTAGAGTGACAAACTCTATCCCTACACAACAGAGCATCTAAGAGGGGCGCCAGCCCCTCTTTTTTAATCTTCCCCCTCTCCTTCAAAGGAGAGGGGGATAAAGGGGGTGAGGTAGATAAATAATCCCCTGACTATGCTAAAATAAGTAACAAGGTGGCTAGCTGAGGAGCTTATTAGATGATTCCTATTAAGTTAAGAATGCGCAACTTTATGTGCTACCGGGATAATGTGCCACCGCTCTATTTTGATGGCATCCACACCGCCTGCATCTGTGGCGATAACGGCAATGGCAAGTCGTCCCTGATTGACGCCATGACCTGGGCACTGTGGGGCAAAACCAGAGCTAAGAGCGATGACGACCTCGTCCACCTGGGGCAGACGGAAACGGAGGTAGAGTTTGACTTTGCCGTAGGACAACAACCTTACCGCATCATCCGCAAGCACTCCAAGCCAAAACGACGACGGGCATCGGGACAGACTATCTTAGAATTTCAGATAGCTGCCGACGGTGGCTTCAGGTCAATTACCGGTAATAATCTCACCCAAACACAGCAAAAAATCGTTGACACTCTGCACATGGATTATGACACCTTCATTAACAGTGCCTTCCTGCGGCAGGGTCACGCCGATGAATTCACTATCAAGCGCCCCGTTGAGCGCAAGCAAGTGCTAGCTGATATTCTGGGACTATCGTTCTATGATGAACTTGAAGGGCAAGCCAAAGACCTGGCTAAGCAGCAAGAAACAGAAAAAGCGCAACTTGAGAATGCTATCAAAGACATCGGTGACGAATTAGCCCAAAAGCCCACCTACCAGGCTGAGTTTGAACAGGCACAGAGTGAACTCTCCCACATAGAAAAGGTAATGCAGGAAAAAGAAACCAGCCTAAATGAGCTGCGACAGGAAAGGGAATCGCTGGGGAAAAAGAAGGTGCAACTAGACCAGCTAGAAGCAAACATAAGAGACAGAGAAAGAAGCCTGGAACTTTTGGATGAGCAGGTTAAACAACATAAATCCCGCCTCAAAGAGTATGAAGAGGTAATAGCCCAGCGTCCCGCCATAGAAGAAGGCTATGCTCAGTTTACTCAAGCCAAAAAATTAAGTGATGAACTCAACCAAAAGCTAGGGACACTGGTTAAACTAAACGAACACAAGAGCCAGTTAATAAAGGCTATTGACAGTGCTCAAGCAGGCCTTGTCCAAGACCACACTCTGGCTCAAAGCAAAATCAATGACCTGGAAGCCAAATCACAGAAACTACCCCAGCTTAAGAATGAATTAGGACAGGTACAGACTCAATTGCATCAGTTGGCTGAGCAAGAAGAAATACTACACCAGAAAAAGCAAACCAGCCAGGAGCTACAGACCCAAATCAATTACCTGGAATCCAATAAAACTCAGCTGGAACAGGAAGTAAAGGAGATAGGAGAAAAACTTAACCTCCTATCGACCCAGACTGAGGCTAAGTGCCCTCTGTGTGAGGCGGAGCTAACTACAGAAAGTCTACAGCTTATCGAGTCAAAATATACTGAGGAGAGACAAGGCAAATCTGACTCCCTGAAATCAAATCAGACCGCACTAGCGCAAAAGAAAATAGAGCTTGAGTCACTGGGGAAGGGAATATCACAGCTAGAAGCACCGCTAAATCAGAAGAAGGTCTCGGCCCAAAGTAAAGCTGGCATCCTTAACAAAGAGATAGCTGAAGCTGAAGAGGCCGGTAAACAGTTAGATGAGGAAAGAAGAAGTTTAGATGAGATTGAACAACACCTGGCCAGGAAGGATTTTGCTGCTACCGAACAAGAGGCTCTACACCAAATTGAAGACGAATTAGCCAAACTTAACTACGACTCAGAGCAACACGAGCAGGTGCGGCATCGGCTGACAAATCTGGAACAGTATGAAGAGCCAAAGCGAAAGCTAGAAGAAGCCGATAGGCTCATCAACCAGGAAAAGGAGGCTCTATTTTCTACTGAGAAAGCCAGTCAAGAACTGCACCACAGTTTAGATGTCGATACTGAGAAAAAACAAGGCCTGAGCCAAGAACTTAATCTACTTCCCCGGTTAATTAATGATTTAACCCAGGCTGAAACTGAACACCAAGCGCTAGTCGCACAGCAAAAACAAGCCGAGGAAATAATGTGGAGTATAAAGGCAAAACTTCAGCGCTGCTCGGAACTGGAGGAGAAAAAGAAGGAAAAAGAAAAGCTACTAAGCCAAGCTTCAAAAGAGGAGAAAATCTATAGAGATTTAGCCCAAGCTTTCGGCAAAAGAGGGATACAAGCTCTGCTCATTGAAATGGCACTTCCTGAAATTGAAACTGAAGCCAATAAATTGCTCGGACGCATGACTGATAATAGAATGCATGTGAAAATTGAGACGCAGCGGGAAACCAAGAAAGGAGACGTTATCGAAACCCTGGATATCAATATCTCTGACGAGCTAGGAACACGGAATTATGAAATGTTTAGTGGTGGTGAAGCCTTCCGCATTAATTTCGCCATTCGCATTGCCCTGTCCAAGTTATTAGCCAGGCGAGCCGGAGCGCCACTTCCCACTCTGGTCATTGATGAAGGCTTCGGCACTCAAGATAGTTCGGGCATAGAAAAGATAAAAGAAGCGATAAACTCTATTCAAGATGACTTTGACAAGATACTGGTTATTACTCACATTGAGGAACTTAGAGATGCCTTCCCCACCCGCATTGAAGTTATTAAAACCGCTGAAGGCTCCACCCTGTCACTGAGCTAATTTACAGACCCAGGTCAGCAGCAACTCTCTTCATTGCCCTCAGTCCCAACTCAAGAAATTCATCAAGCTCAAGCCCGAGTTCAGTACATTGAGAGATTTGCTCCCTGTTGGCACCAGCGGCAAAACTCTTTTCCTTAAACCTTTTCTTAACCGACTTAGCCTCAACGCTAGCCAGTTTTTTATCGGGGCGAACCAAGGCAGCAGCCACAATCAAGCCAGTTAATGGGTCAACACAAAATAGAGCCTTGTCAAGCTTCGTCTCCGGTGTAACACCATGTGCTGGATTATGGCACAGGACAGCATGAACTATAGCCTCATTAGCTCCCATCTCCCTGACCAGGTCAGCCCCCAACTTGCTATGACTGCTCATATCCCCTTCGGTGAGTTCCATATCTATATCATGTAGCAGCCCGGTAAGTCCCCACTCCTCATCATCTTCACCAAGACGCTTAGCCAGAGCCCGCATAATCGCCTCAGTAGCCAGCATGTGCTTTATTAAATTACCATTCTCCACATTAGCTTTAATAGAGTCCAGCGCTTCTTTTCGAGTCATTTGTTCCTCCTTTATTGCTAGACAATGGTCACCTTGCTAGAGCAGGATTAGGTTCTTTAGGTAATACCCTGCCTAAATACTGCCCTGTGGCTGAAGATTTCTCCTCAGATATTTCCTCAGGCGTTCCCGTAGCTATAATATAGCCACCTTTATCACCAGCCCCAGGTCCGAGGTCGATAATATAGTCAGCGTTCTTAATCACATCCATATGATGCTCAATAACAATCACCGTGTTACCAGCATCAACCAGACGCTGTAATACCCGTAGTAGAGCCGCCACATCCTCAAAAGAGAGGCCGGTAGTCGGTTCGTCAAGAATGTATAGTGTCCTGCCGGTAGACCGCTTTGACAGCTCAGTGGCAAGCTTAATCCTCTGTGCCTCACCGCCAGAAAGGGTAGGTGCTGGCTGCCCGAGACGAATATAGCCCAGTCCTACATCGTGCAAGGTCGCTAACTTACTTCTTATCTTTGGGAAATGTTCAAAGAAAGCCAAAGCTTGCTCCACAGTCATATCTAATACCTCAGCTATGTTCTTACCCTTGAACCTAATCTCGAGAGCCTCACGGTTATAACGCTTCCCCTTGCACACCTCACAAGGAACAGTCACATCAGGCAAAAACTGCATCTCAATTTGATTAAATCCCGCTCCATGACAAGCTTCACAGCGTCCACCCTTAACATTAAACGAGAACCGACCTGGGGCATAACCCCTCATCCGAGCCTCAGGAACGGTGGCAAAAAGCTGACGTATAGGAGTAAAGGTTCCAGTATAAGTAGCTGGATTACTGCGGGGAGTACGCCCGATAGGAGATTGGTCAATATTGATTACCTTATCAATATGCTCTACACCGATGATATCATCACAGTCGCCAGCTTTCTCCCTTGCCCGATAAAATATTTGTGCCAGCTTCTTATACATAATTTCATCGATAAGTGTACTCTTACCGCTACCCGAAACCCCGGTTATACAAACAAACTTACCCAGGGGGATATGGACGTCTATATTCTTCAGGTTGTTCTGCCTGGCCCCTTTTATTACTATCTCCTCCCCAGAGCCGGCGCGACGCTTCCGTGGCAACGGAATCCATTTAACCCCACTAAGATACTGACCAGTTATTGACTTTTGACAATTCATAATGTCAGGCAGAGTCCCCGTGACCACAATGTGTCCCCCATGCTCCCCAGCCCCAGGTCCCATATCAATAATGTGGTCGGCAGCTCGCATCATAGCTTCGTCATGCTCCACAACCAATATAGTATTACCTAAGTCCCTCAATCTCTTTAGAGTCTCAATCAAACGAAAGTTATCAGCCAGGTGCAAACCCACTGTAGGCTCATCACAGATATAAAGCACCCCCATAAGCCCACTGCCAATCTGAGTTGCCAGGCGAATTCGTTGTGCCTCACCACCACTCAGGGTAGCCGAGGCACGGTCAAGGGTAAGATAGTCCAGACCCACATCTTTGAGGAAAGTCAGCCGGGCTTGAATTTCCTTGAGAATTTGATGGGCTATTATCTGTTCTCGCTCACTAAGCACTGTCTTCTTACCATCGCCCCCGATAGTAGCTACCCACTCCAATGCCTGAGTAACTGACTTAGAACTAACAGCAACAATATTTTCACCACCAATAGTTACCGCCAGAGACTCCGGCTTAAGTCTCTTACCGTTACAAACAGGACACGACCTGGAGACCATATAACGCTCTATATAAGCGCGAGAGTTCTCAGATTCGGTATTCCGGTATAGTCGCTCCAAGCGAGGAATTACACCTTCATAGCCGGTAAAATATTCCCTAACAAAACCAAAGCGGTTCCGGTGCTTAACCCACTCCCCTTCTTCACCATAAAGTATCAGGTCAAACTGCTTTTTAGTGAGGTCCTTGACCGGGGTATTTAATGAAAAATCGTACCGCTTAGCCAAATCATCAAGCCGGTCAAAATACCAGAGCTGATTCTGGTAGGCATGGAGCGCCCCTTGAGCTATAGAGAGTTCCTTACTGGGAATAATCAGCTCAGGGTCTATTTCCAGCTTAATCCCTAATCCGGTGCAGTTAGGACAAGCACCGTGGGGACTGTTAAAGCTAAATGTTCTGGGGGCAATCTCGCCCAGGCTAATTCCACAGTGGACGCAGGCAAAGTGCTCCGAGAACAGCAATTCCTCACCGTCAATAATAGACACTAGCACTACCCCTGCCCCAAGTTTGAGGGCAGTTTCTACAGAATCAGCAATACGGCTTTGGCTTCCGCTTTGCCCCATTACCAATCTGTCCACCACTGCCTCAATAGAGTGCTTCTTATATTTGTCCAGTTTGAACTCCTCGGACAGGTCATAGATACGCCCATCCACCCGAACCCTGGCATAGCCAGCCTTGCGCAAATCATCAAACACCACCTGATACTCACCCTTACGGTCTTTAATCAGGGGTGCCAGAACCATAACGCGGCTATCTTCAGGGATATTTTGAATAGCATCCACAATCTGCTGCACTGTCTGCATAGCAATCTCTCGTCCGCACTTAGGACAATGGGGGTGACCAGCCCGGGCAAAAAGTAGCCTCAGGTAATCATAGGTCTCGGTTACAGTGCCCACTGTAGACCTTGGATTCCGGCTCGGACCCTTCTGGTCAATGGAAATGGCAGGGCTCAGCCCTTCAATGTAATCAACCTCAGGCTTTTCCATCCTGCCCAGAAACTGGCGAGCATAGGCAGATAGAGATTCTACATAGCGGCGCTGCCCCTCAGCATAGATGGTATCAAATGCCAGTGAACTCTTACCTGAGCCAGAGACACCGGTAATAACCACCAGCTTATCCCGAGGGATAGTTACATCTATATTCTTGAGGTTATGCTCACGAGCCCCTTTGACAACTATAGTATCCAGTGCCATATTTCCCTCCGTGTTACCAGTCTATTTTAACATTAGGACTAAAGCACAACAAGGGTATAAACATGCTGGGATATTGACAAGCCCATCAGCAAGGACTAAACTCAAGTCCCAACATGTAGATTACGTGAAATAAGGTGAAGAAATGAGAGAAATAATCAGGCTAGTGATACTGATATTCATGGTGTTGGCTCTCATTGTTGTTTGTATACCCGGGGATAGTGTAACACGCACAGTACCACTTAGGAGGATACCACCCCCTGCATTCGAGGTTAGTGCCCTGAAGTTTACACTGTCAGCTGAGGAAGTAGTCAAGATTGAGGCTCATGTAAGAAATGTCGGTGGGTTTGATGGTACCTATGTTGCAAACCTCATAGTTGATGGTAAGAGTGTAGCCACCAAGTCTATTGCCGTCGCTGCTGGAAACGCAGAGACGCTCTCTTTTAGCTGTTACATTAGTAGTAGCGGTGGTCATACTGTCGAGCTAGACAGGTTAACTGTTCCGATAGACCAGATTGCTGCAATGAAGTATACGGACCCCTACGTCGTTGTAGTGAGCAGCACTCAGTCCTTTATCGATATTTTGCAATCACCCCAAATAATACACCTTTTGCCGTTGAAACTTAACGAAGCTTCCCAGGATACAGCAACAATTACTCATAATTATACCTGGCTATTTGATGGTACTAAGTGGATATGGGAACTACAATTGCCTGAGTCACTTTACAGTCATTTTAAAGGGTTACGGAGGCCCTCTACTAACAATTACTCGATTTATGTTACTCATCCTATGGATGATACATATATTGACAACCTAGTATCCGAGATAGAGAGAGTTGCTCAAGAGCAGGGTTTTGATACAAGTAAAACAGTGAAATTTGCAGCTGCCTTTGTCCAAGGTCTTCCTAACACTTCAGACTCTATCACGACCAACTATTATAATTATCCTAGATATCCAATTGAAACATTGGTTGATTTTGGAGGTGACTGTGAAGATACTGCAATTTTGCTTGCAGCGTTACTCAATAGGATGGGACAAAAGGTTGTGCTAATTGCTTTCCCTGACCACTATGGTGTTGGTATTCTGGGAGGAGAAAGCACCTATGGCACCTATTGGGAGCATAATGGAGGGAGATATTTTTATCTGGAGACGACTACTGGAGGATGGAGAATAGGCGAAATTCCAGAAAATTTAGCAGATGTTCCTGCCGTAATATATGCCCTAGACTGATTTCTATGAACCTAGAGTCATCGCGCTGACTTGGTGTCTTGCTACTGGGTTGGCAAAGGATATCTTGGATACCTGCGGCAATTAAAATCTAGAAATGGTTGAGTAGTAACTACATACCACACGTCTACGAGTTCATCCTTTTGGGGTGTTGACAACGACCATTTCTCCTACTATAATTCTCCCACTATACTGTGATGGAGGCATGCTATGGACAGACTCCCCTCGATTTTATCTCTTATCGTAGGAGGTGCGTTAATTGCATGGGCAGTTCAAATCCTGGTAGGCCCATACACAACTGACCCAACATTATTGGCGCTTGGTATCATGTTACCTATTTTGGGTCTCGCCTCCTTAATTGCTGGCATCTTAGATCTAGCTAAGTAGTTGCTCCTCTAGATACGAGGCTTTGAAAAAGGGCACGGTTAACTCTTTGATTGCGGCCTGTTGAGCCAGGCCCTACTGAATTACCCTTTCTCCAGTGTCCTAACTGCATTCCGCATGCGTAATTACTTTCAACCTACAATTGGCGAATAAAACCTGAGAGTATACTCATACCGCACTGACCCAATGAATCGTTCTACCATACCCCATCTGTTTTTAATTGATGTCGTAGTTAGCGGGATATATTAGCCGTTTTGGCGCGGGTGGGGATTTGGTGGTTTGTAATCATGCCCACAGCATTGCGGTTAGGCTATCCGATAAAGGGCATGAGATAAACTGTTCAGCCGACCTTCAGTTGTTCTTTGATGGTCTTGCGCTTCTTTTCATGGCTACTCATTAGGCACTTGGTCGCTTTGATTATGAGGTGTGAGTGCCAAACTCGTCCGCTCCCTAAAGTACCATATGTAACTAGGACTATCTAGCTATTTACAATAGCTTTATAAAGCCTACTATTATCATAGAGATGTTTAGAACAATAACCACATACGCACATTCTGGTCTAGTGAAACACGTTAGTTGTATCCTAGATATATCGTGGTTCTTAGGCAACGACAACCTAATATCAAATGTCCGGGGCAAGTGAGTTAAGATGGTGAATTGGCAACCCATTTCGTTTAGTCTTTAAAACAAGAGGTGAATCATGCTGATAGCCAAATTTGTTGCTGTGGTAATTCTTGGTTACCTTTTGGGTTCTATTCCTTTTGGTGTATTGATAGGCAGACTAACGGCTAGGGTAGATGTAAGAGAGTATGGTAGTGGCAAGACAGGGGCGACCAATGTGCTGCGGACGGCTGGTAGGAAAGCGGCGGCTCTGGTAGCCGGTTTCGATATAATAAAGGGAGCACTAGCGGTAGTATTTGCTGGATTGATAGTTGGTAGAAGCTATATGGTAGTAGGTGACTTTGCCCTGGGAGCGTTTCTTGCCCAGGCCCTGGCAGCTTTAGCGGCTATAGCCGGCCATGTTTGGCCAGTATTTCTTAAATTCCGCGGAGGGCGGGGTGTTGCCACCTTCTTTGGTGGGTTAATTGCTTTGTGCCCGGTGGCAGCGTTATTTGGCGGTCAGATTGCCATTATCAGTGCCGGCTTAACCCAGTTTGCATCGCTAGGCTCCATGGCTGGAGTAATAGGCACCTATGCCATATTAGTGCCTCTCACTCTTATGAATGGCTTCCCTATTGAGTATCTGGCTTACACTTTAATAGGCACTATATTAATCGTTGTTATGCACCGGGATAATATTGTCAGATTAATATCAGGCAAGGAGCGTAAGCTGGGTGAGAAGGCTGGAAAGACATAACCGCCCGCCTCTCCAAAGTCGTAATTACATTCCGCACACCCACAAGTTCATCCTTTTGGAGTGTTGACAATAGATATCTCCGATGGTAACCTTTCCTTAATATCTCACAAGGGAGGTGCTAACTATGCAACATCGTAACCCTATTATGGTTATCTTGCTCTCAATTATTACATTTGGGATATACTGTCTCGTTTGGTACGTTACTACCAAAGATCAAATGAATGCTAAAGGAGCTCAGATACCGACTGCATGGCTATTAATCATCCCGCTTGTCAATATCTGGTGGTTATGGAAGTTCTGCGAGGGTATAGAACTGGTCACCAATAAAGCGATGGGGACCGGTGTAGCTTTTCTACTAATCTTCCTCCTCGATTTAATAGGCATGGCTATTGTCCAGAGCTCGTTAAACAAAGTAGCTACATAGTGGTGTTGCGTACTAGGGATTCATTCAGGAAATCCCTGCTGGCCAGTGTTTATTATTCACCTGTTTATCAACATCTCATATATTCTTTACAACGAGTTCTAGCCTTCTTGAAACTATCGTGTATCTCTAATAACACGCCCTTTTTAAAATCTGTCCCTGACCATTTTAAGGTTAAGTACTTTGTCTCGGGATTGACATTCTCTCCATAAGCAGTAATTTGCAATATATAACACCCCTTATCTAAGTGTTTTAGAAGGGCTCTTTCCTCATACTTTGCCCATACGAATTGGTCACCACAAATGAGTATGTAGGGGATTCTTTCTTGAGTGACCAAAACGTCTACATATTCATAGTCCTCTCTGTTGAGGGTAATACTGAAAAAGGGGTCTGCTCCCCAAGGGGTGGCAACCCAGTGAAGTCGTGTTGGGTCAAATGGCTCAACTGGATTTCCGTCACAGTCCATTATTTTGATGAGTTTTACCAAACAGGTCTTAGCTATAGACCTCCCTGTGTTTTCAACTCTAACCCGTAACCAAAATGTGGCTCTGTTCTCAATGCCTCTGAGAAAACCACCACTAATTGCATCTCCACAATATGGATGAACCATCTCAAAATCTAAGGTAAATTTTGGTTTTTGCCACCAAGGTCTAACAAATAGTAGATATGTATTGAGTATGACTATGAAAGCAGTAGCTATTGAACCTACTGCAATCCATATGATGGCATCTGAAGACATTTTGATTCTCCTTACTATACCATAATTCTGCTTGTCATACCTTACCAAAGTCGTAGCTACATTCCGCACGTCCGCAGGTTTATGATATAGTATAAGATGAATTATGCTAGCCAAAGTAATAAGCTGCGCCCTCGTAGGACTAGATGGGGCTATCGTTGAGGTCGAGGTAGATATTTCCTCTGGTCTACCCTCGTTTACTATCGTTGGCTTACCTGATGCCGCCGTCCAGGAAGCAAGGGAGCGAGTGCGCGCTGCTATCCGAAACTGCGGCTTTACTTTCCCTACCAAGCGTATCGTA
>JAUXAP010000025.1 GCA_030619865.1 Dehalococcoidia bacterium
GGAATAAATAAAGAGGTATTTCTATGGTGGGTGCTTGTATCTACAAGCGTATTGTTAATGCCCCTTTCTGTCTTCCTAATCTGGAACTATCCGATACTCTATCCAGGCTGGTGGTTTATCCTCGGTACAGTTGTTTTACACGTTTTTTATTTTGTTTTTCTAGGGCGCAGTTATACGCATGCTGACCTCTCTTTAGCTTATCCGATTGCTAGGGGTACCGGGCCAGTATTAGTTCCAATTATCGGTGCACTGTTGCTAAAGGAAGTCATTGCGCCTCTGGCAATAATTGGAATCATATCTGTAGTCTTGGGCATATTTGTCGTATATTGGTGGGGAAGCTTCCGGGAGGTATTACGTTATCCACTAAAAATTTTTCGGGAACCTGGGACAAGGTATGCACTGCTTACAGGTTTGATTATTGCGGTCTATTCAATATGTGATAAGGTAGGTGTTAACTATGTTAATCCTTTCCTATACATGTATTTCTTGGTGCTAGGTAGCGCCCTGGTTTTAACGCCATATATATGGCGGTTTCACGGGATAAGGATAACAAGAATTGAAATTAAAAGACACATTGGAAGCATTGTTCTATCAGGACTACTAATGTTTCTCGCTTACGGTTTGATTTTGTTTGTGCTTCAATTCTCCAGAGTGAGCTACATTTCGCCTGCCCGAGAGGTTGGGATAGTCATAGGAGTAGTATTGGGCACATTACTACTCGGAGAGCCTTTTAGCAAAGGTCGTGCTATAGGCTCATGTCTAATAATATCTGGATTAGTGCTTATCTCATTGGCCCCTTGAAGTTAGTGAGATGAAAAGTAAAGGGGTTAAATTCGTAGTTGAGCCAACCACTAACCCAGTAAACAAAAGGAAACTGGCTGATGTCTGTGACGCCGATGGGCATGGGTGGATTCAATTGCAGGAAAAGGGCTCTGAAAAAGAGCAGAAGTAAAGAAAGCTGGTCCTGTCGGGGGAAACTGAGGTGCCGGGGTTTTGTTTTCTCTCTGGCTTAAAGACCTTCTTCTCCCCTCCCGTGTGGTGCCTCAGCTGTAATCGGGCTTAGCGGCAGGGCCGGACACAAAAAAGGGGTCGGGGTTTTTTGAATCCTCGACCCCTAGTGACTTATCTCTAATAATATACCATTAGTAATATACTAAAAGGTAAATATTGTTAATTTTTTGATTTGAAGAGTCTATTTCTACGAAATCTTGATGCTTTTACCCAGTATACGAAATTTAGACTGAGTCTTATCCAGTGAAGCTTTTGTTGCCTACGTTGACAAACCCCAACTGTTAGTAACAATAAACCCCTATTTTCCCCTCTATTCTCTAGCTAACAAAATCCTTTTACCCCTGCCGTTATTTCCCCCATTATTAGCTATAGAAATAACATGTTTTCCCCCGCATTTTAGATATAACAAAATACCTTAAAATACCCCTTTTACCCACGATTTCAGATATAATGAAAAGTTCTAAAATGCCCCTTCTTGTTAGTCAAAAAGTATTGAAATATCTTGGCACTGAGAAGCCCTCACCAGAGGAGGTCAAACGTCTGCTAAAGGAGATGGGAAAGTGAAAGCAGCAATCTACTGTCGAGTAAGTACCCAAGACCAGCAAGACCAGGGAACTAGCCTTGATAGTCAATTGGAAGCGTGCTTAACAAAAGCAAAGGAGCTTGGCTACGAGACGAGCGAGGACTATACCATTAGAGAGGCTTACTCAGGATTGACACTAGACCGTCCCAAGCTAAATGATGTCAGGCAGTGGGTGAGGGATAAAGAAGTAGATGCGGTTATCGCTTATACCCTAGACCGCCTATCCCGTGACCCAGTTCATTTTATTATTTTGCAGGAAGAATTAGAGAGAACTGGCATTGAGCTAATCCTTGTCACCGAGGACTTAGATAGCTCAGATTCGGGGAAGCTAATAACCCATATCAAGGGCTACGCTGCTAAATTAGAAGCGTTGAAGATTCGTGAGCGTACCTTAAGGGGGTTAAAGGAGAGGGCGAAATCAGGTAAATTGGTAGGTGGTAGGAGTGTTCACCTATATGGTTATTCTTATGAAAAGGAACACGGGAAAAGGATTATTAACGAGCAGCAAGCACAACTCGTAAGAACTATGTTTAGATGGCTTGCGGAAGGCAGCACAATTAACGGTATTACTTATCAGCTAATAGATATGGGAATACCAACGCCAACTGGAAAGAGCCGTTGGAATCGTTCTACAGTCCACAAGATTTTGACTAACCCCTCATATATCGGCAAGCCCAAACCTTATCACGGCATTAGTATAGTAGATTCCACACCGCCTCTGATAAGTGAGGAACTGTTTAATCAGGTGCTGACTAGATTAAAGCAAAATGAGCAGGGAGCCAGGCGTAATGCGAAAGTAGAATATCTACTTCGGGGGCATATCTTTTGTAGTCGTTGCCAGCGAAGATATTATGCTTGTAAGATGCACCGAAAAGTCCGTTATTATTATTGCTCTGGAAGGCTTAGAATACTAACTTCTAACAAGTGTGATAATAAATCCTATCAAGCTGACTACCTCGAAAATATCGTTTGGGAAAGAGTGCGGGAATTGCTGACTAGACCTGAAACCATCCTAGCTGAATTGGAGCGCAGGAAGCACGAAGGAAATCAAGCAGACCTTACCAAAGAGCTAAGTGATATTGAGAAGCGATTAACTGACCTAGATAGACAGCAGGAGGAACTACTCGGTTGGGCATTAAAGGGCTTCCCAGAGGAAGCTATTGTTGGGGAGAACTTAAAAATAAACCAGTATCGGGATAGTCTTAAAAGTCGCTTATCTGAATTATCAACGAGGATGGCAGAAGTTGAGCAGGCTGAACTTGACCTACCGGGTGTAAAGCATTTCTGTGAACTGGCAAGCGAAAACCTGACTAATTTCACCTATGCTGATAAGAGGTTAGCACTTGAAACGTTGCGGATTGAGGCCTGGATTAACGGTGAGGACATATTGATTAAAGGAGCTATCCCTGCCTATGATTTAGCATCCACTCAGCTAAAGCTAGGTCATCAGGAGTAGTTATCTTTATATTATCATAAGAGCCCATATAGAGCTTAACCCTGTAACCCAACCGTTCTACCAGTGTAGCATCATCAGATACCTCACTCTTCGCCTGACGATGGGCTTCAGTAATTACATTGATACGAAATACCTGTGGGGTCTGTACTGCCCATAGATTTTGACGTGGTGGCGTCTGGTGGACTATTCTATCATCCCCCGCCACCTTAATGGTATCTGTAACCGGAACAGCGGCAACTGCAGCACCAGTCTCTTTAGCCGCTGCCAGCCCGCGCTCAATCAAGTCCACCGTTACTAGCGGTCGGGCTCCATCATGAATCACCACCCAGTCACAATTACTGAGTCGGCTAAGTCCGGCAGCTACCGAGTCCTGTCGCCGCCTGCCACCAAGACAGACGTCGGTTGCTTTTGACCACCCTTGCTCAGCAATCAACTGCCGACACCGTTCAAGGTTTGGCTTACTCAGGACAACAACAACTTGGTCAATAGGGTCATATTCTTGAAAGATATCAATTACCCTGGCTAAAACAGGTCTCCCGCCTAATTGGGCAAACACTTTATCCACTCCACTCATCCGCCGGCTGCTGCCAGCAGCCACAATAACCGCCCCTACCTTTTGTTGCTCATCCCTTTTCATTTCTGAAACCAGCACACAACCTTCGTCAGATTAAATTGAGTTTACACATATTAGCCTTAGATTTCAAATAGTGTTAAAATAGCTAACGATAACATGGAGTAAATATAAGTGGCAGCGGATAAATATACATCAAGGCGATTTGATATTCAGCAGGAGGAAGCAATCGACACCGCTGTGCTTGGAGCTATTCCCTTTGACTATCCCGATTCTGCAACTGAGGTGGCTTACGAGACTGAGGAGTTTACCTTCGTTTGCCCGTGGACTGGCTTACCTGATTTTGCTCACTTGGTAATACGTTATATCCCACATAATTCCTTGGTCGAACTCAAATCCCTGAAATACTATCTAACCTCCTACCGAAATGTGGGAATACTGCAGGAGCATGCCGTAAACCGCATCCTCCAGGATTTGGTGCAACTCTTACAGCCTGCTTCAATGGTGGTAGAGGCTGAATACAAAGAAAGAGGCGGTCTAAAGACCAAAGCGGTTGCTAAATACGAGAAGAGACAGCGTTAAGTCATCTTAAGATTTGTGCTCTGTTTGTCCTTTTATCTTACCTCTGACCAGCCCCACTCTTACCGCTTCCCTCACGCTGCTGACCGGGATAAGCTCAATGCCCTTAGGGACCGGACTAGCCCCGGCACCGACTTTAGGCACCAGGCAGCGCTTGAAGCCCAGTTTAGCTGCCTCAGCCACCCGCCTGTCCAGCTGAGAAACAGCCCTTAATTCACCACTCAACCCTAACTCTCCCACTGCTACCAGTTGCGGGTCAATCCCTACGCCACGGAAGCTGGAAGCAATAGATAAAGCGATACCCAAATCAGCCGCTGGCTCGCCGATTTTAAGCCCACCGGTAACATTGACCATAATATCCTGATTTGAAAGTTTTAAGCCGGCTTGCTTGGTTAGCACCGCTGTAACTAGCAGCAACCGATTAAAGTCAACCCCGTTGGCGGTGCGTCGTGGTAAGCCAAAGCTGGTGGGGTTAGTCAAGGCTTGAATCTCTACCAGTAGGGGGCGACTACCTTCAAGGGTAGGCACTACCGTTGAACCTGTAGCCTCACCCCACCGCTGTGATAGGAATGCCTGCGATGGATTAGCCACCTCAATCAGGCCCTGCTCCTTCATCTCAAAGACGCCTAGCTCGTTAGTAGAGCCAAAGCGATTTTTCACACAACGCAGCAGTCGATAAGTGCTAAAAGGCTCACCCTCAAGATAAAGCACAACATCAACAATATGCTCTAGACTCCGGGGGCCGGCAATAGCCCCATCCTTAGTTACATGCCCGGTAATAAAAATAGGCACCGAGTTGAGCTTAGCCCAATGCATAAGCCGCTGGGTACACTCCCGCACCTGAGTTATGCTACCTGGTGCTGTACCCAATTCCGAGAGGTAAACAGCCTGAATGGAATCAATAACCACCAGGCTAGGCGATAATTCCTCAATCTGGTTTAGGATAACATCCAGGTCAGTCTCGGCCAGAAGGTAAAGCTTCTCACCCTTCACCCCCAGACGCTCTGACCTGAGCTTAATCTGCTGCTGCGTTTCCTCACCAGAAACATAAACCACCTTACCCCGCATTTGCGCCACCAAAGCTGAAACCTGAAGCAGGAGGGTAGATTTGCCAATACCAGGGTCGCCACCGATGAGTATCAGGGAACCGGATACCAGTCCCCCACCTAGCACTCGGTTAAACTCACCGAGAGGAAGTGAAAAACGGTCTGCCGCTTTCATATCGACCTGAGATAGCTCTTGGGGTAGGTTAACTGGGGAGATAGGCCGGAAGGAAGTAGTTGGAGCCGCTACCGTTTTTTCTACAAAGCTGTTCCACTCCTGGCAGTTAGGACAGCGTCCCAGCCACTTCAGGCTTTCCTTGCCACACTGCTGACAGACAAAAATAGTCCTGCCGCGGGATCTACCTGACTTGTCCATAAACCGACTTTACCCGATTTTAAGCAATAAAACAAGGGCAATTTGGGTTAAAGTAAAGCAGTTAGTTTAGCCCACCATACCCAAGAATATGCCGGCGGCGGTGGCAGTGCCGATTACCCCAGCAATATTAGGTCCCATAGCGTGCATCAATAGGAAATTTCTGGGGTTAGCCTGCTGTCCCATCCTCTGGACCACTCTGGCTGACATTGGCACTGCTGATACACCGGCGGCACCTATCATTGGATTAATCTTCTCTTTAGAAAAAAGGTTCATCAACTTGGCCAGTGTCACGCCAAAGGCAGTAGAGGTAGCAAAGGCTACTATTCCCAAGGCAAATACCATGAGACTATCTACTTTGAGAAAGGTCTCAGCACTCATAAAGCAACCGACAGTCAAACCAAGAAGAATGGTAAGTATGTTCATAAAGGCGTTGGCAGCAGTATCCGCCAGCCTATCGGTAACGCCGCTCTCCTTCAGCAGGTTGCCAAACATGAACATGCCAATAAGGGGGGCTGATTTAGGCACCAGCAGGATGATGATAATTGCACCGATTATCGGGAAGAAGACCTTTTCCGTCTTAGGCACCGGGCGTAGCTGCGGTTTCATATATATCCCTCGTTCTTTCTTAGTGGTGAGCAATTTTATGACCGGGGGTTGGATAATAGGCACCAGTGCCATATAAGTATAAGCAGCTACAGCGGTAGCTCCAATGAAATGGGGGGCTAATCTATTGGTTAGATAAATAGTAGTCGGTCCATCAGCACCACCGATTATGCCGATAGAGGCGGCTTCTTTAATGCCGATTTCTACAAAATCAGGAAAAACACTCCCAATGAGCAAAGCGATAAAAAAGGCAAAGAAAACACCGAATTGGGCCCCGGCACCAAGGAGTAGGGTCTTGGGGTTAGCTATCAGGGGGCCAAAGTCGGTCATCGCCCCCAGGCCAAGAAAGATAAAACAGGGTATTATTTCTGAGACAAGACCCAGCTGAAATACCCGGGAAATTACCCCAGTCGGCTCACCACCGACGGTTTCCATCAATCCGCCCAGTGGCAGGTTAACCAGAACTACACCAAAGCCAATAGGTACCAGCAGCAGAGGCTCCATCTTTCTGGCAATACCCAGATATAAGAGGACTCCACCAATAACAAGCATTACTATGGAGCCCCAAGTAAGACCACTAAAGCCAGTTTGGAAAAAGCCTAACATTTATCCCTTCAATATTCGATGATAGCTACCACATCACCTGTCCCAACCACCTGTCCCACAGAAACTTTTATCTCAGTAATAGTCCCCCCAACTGGAGTCAATATAGGGTTTTCCATCTTCATCGATTCTAGCAAACAGAGTGTGCCTCCCTCTTTAACCTCATCCCCTGGCCTGACATTTACACTAATAATCTTGCCGGCTATGGGGACTTCTACGATTTCTCGCGCCAATTTTAAGCTCCTTCTTGCCTATCGCTAGTTTCTTCCTTGCCAGCACCAATTTTACGAATCACTAGCCCGGTTAACCACACCGCTACTGACAGAATAATTAACACAGCAAAGACAAGACCGAAGCCAACCCCGCCAATTCGCCCAGCAAGACCCCAATCTATCGCCATCTCTCTATCTCACCCCTATATTTATCGCCAACCTGCATTTTGGCAAATTAAAAAGGCGGTTGTTTCAATTAACTCACTTTCCCGCCCTTTTTTATAACCACTAGCTTTATTTTCCAGAATAACTTACGCTTTATCATCCCCCGCCGAGGCTCCTACGGCGGCTGGATGTACTACAATCTCCTCTCCCTCCAAGTCAACTACCACGGTATCTCCTGACCGGAATTTGCCGCGAAGCAAGTCATCCGAAAGTTTATCTTCCACCATATCCTGAATAACCCGTCGCAGCGGCCGAGCCCCAAAGACCTCGTCATAGCCCTTCTCACCCAAAAAATCTTTAGCCGCATCGGTTACCTCCAGCTTTATCCCCTTTTCAGCTACTTGCTGCACTACTATAGTCAGCATCAAATCAACTATCTCTCGGATATGCTCCTTGGTCAGAGAATGAAATACAATCACACTATCAATACGATTGAGAAACTCAGGACGGAAGGACTTCTTCACCTCGCCAAGCAATTTCTCCTTCATCCTCTCATAAGCCTGCTCCTGGCTTTTAGCCTCATCACTTTGAGCGGTAAAGCCAATATTGGCGTCTTTCCTGATTAGCTCAGCACCAATATTACTGGTCATAACAATAATGCTGTTGCGGAAATCAACACGGCGACCCTTGGCATCAGTCAAGTGTCCATCATCAAATATCTGGAGTAGTATATTAAATACATCAGGGTGAGCCTTTTCAATTTCATCCAGGAGTATGGCACAGTATGACTTTCGCCTCACCGCTTCAGTTAATTGCCCACCCTCATCATAGCCAACATATCCCGGCGGTGCGCCAACAAGTCGGGATACGGCAAATTTCTCCATAAACTCAGACATATCAAGTCTGATTAGGGCATCCTCACTACCAAACATAAACTCAGCCAGAGCCCTGACTAGCTCTGTCTTGCCGACACCGGTAGGACCAAGGAAGATGAAGTTACCTATAGGATGCCTCGGATCCTTGAGTCCGGCTCGGGCTCGCCTTATTGCTTTAGCAATAGTATTAATAGCCTCATCCTGACCAATAATACGCTTATGTAACACCTCTTCCATATTAAGTAAGCGACTTGTTTCATCACCAGCCAACTGCACTACTGGAATCCCTGTCCACATACTAACTACTTCAGCGATATGTTCAGCCGTCACTTCCGGCTTCTCCTGCTCCTGCTCAGCCTGCCACTCTTCCTCCAGCTTCTTTATTTTCTCCTCAATTTGAATTTCCCGGCTGCGCAGTTCAGCAGCATAATCATACTGCTGTGTAGCCAAGGCAGAATCCTTATCCTTACGCACACTATCCTCAAGCTGCCTGGCTTCCTTCAGGGTAATAGGTACAGTTCGGTGCTTAATCCTTACCCTTGACGATGCCTCATCAATCAAATCAATAGCCTTGTCAGGCAGAAAGCGGTCAGGAATATATCTGGCGGCTAATGTTGCTGCTGAATTCAGTGCCTCCTCGCTTATGGTCAGGCGATGATGCTCCTCATAGCGCTCCTTAACGCCACGTAAAATCTCCAATGTTTCTTCTACAGAAGGTTCCTCTACCAGGATAGGCTGGAATCTGCGCTCCAGAGCAGCATCCCGCTCCACATGCTTACGGTAATCATCAAGGGTAGTAGCCCCGATGCACTGTAGCTCACCTCGGGCTAGCGCCGGTTTGAGGATATTAGCGGCATCAACTGCCCCCTCGGCCGCCCCAGCACCAACTATAGTGTGAAACTCGTCAACAAAGAGCACACAGTTCCCCGAGGTTTTTATCTCATCAATAACCTTTTTTAGCCGTTCTTCAAACTCACCTCGATATTTCGTGCCGGCTACCAAGGTTCCCATATCCAGTGTTATTAACCTCTTCCCCTCCAATGTCTCAGGAACATCACCACTAACAATACGATGTGCCAAGCCCTCAACAATTGCCGTCTTGCCTACTCCTGGCTCACCAATAAGGGCTGGGTTGTTCTTGGTCCGACGGCTAAGGATCTGAATTACCCGCTCAATCTCCTTAACCCGCCCGATAACTGGGTCAAGTTTCCCGGCACGAGCTGCCTCTGTCAGGTCAATGCCTAACTGATCCAAAGCCGGGGTACGACCTGTGGCGCGGGTGAGCCTGGACTTAGGCACTCCCTGACTGAAGATACGAGTAATTTCAGCCTGTGTCCGCTCAAGGGTAATCCCAAAACTACCTAATACGCTGGCTGCTACCCCCTCTCCCTCACGCAACAATCCTAATAAAAGATGCTCAGTGCCAATATAATTATGGCCACGCTGACGTGCCTCATCTATAGCCAGCTCAATGACCTTCTTAGCTCCAGGGGTGAGCCCGATTTCATTTGTGCTAGGTTTCTCACCACGCTCAATAATAAATTCCACTGCTTGGCGCACCTTGGTCAAGCCTACACCAAGGTTAACTAGAACCTTAGCTGCTACCCCATCTTCCTCCCGCACCAAACCAAGCAAAATATGCTCCGTGTCGATATAATTATGGTTAAAGTGCCGCGCCTCCTGCTGAGCTAAGGTAAGAACCCTACGCGCCCGTTCCGAGAATTTTTCAAATCGGCTAGCCATTTTTCCCCCTTAGAACTGCCTCACCCTTCACAACCAACATCACTACCATTATAAAGTAGTCAAGGTGAAAGGTCAAAGCTAAAGCAAAACAACGATTCACCGCTAAGGTCTCCTGGCAGTGGCATATTTTCCACAAAGGGTTGCCCCCTCAGTATCGTCTGCGCTGGGGCGTTTCACTTCCGTGTTCGGGATGGGAACGGGTGGTACCACCCCGCTCTAACCACCAAGAGACTAATATATATTAACATATTAAAAGCAAAAAGGGAACAAAGTCAACTCTGAAACAGGTCAAGCACCTGATGCTTGTTTTTTCACTCTACCTCACTCCGTTACGCTTTATTGGCTAACTCCATCCCCCCTTATCCTCCGCCCGCCCTGTCATTGCGAGTGAAGCAAAGCAATCTCTTTTTTATCTACCTCACCCCCTGTGTCCCCCTCTCCTTCTGTCCGGCATGTCATTGCGAGCCGAAGGCGAAGCAATCCTTATCTTGAGTTTGCTTCGTCGCTCCGCTCCTCGCAAAGACTTTCAGGTCAAAGGAGAGGGGGAAGAAAAAGAAAGAGGGACTTTTAAGCCCCTCTTATAAATCTGGTTAATATCAATTCTGAAGCAGATCAAGCCCTCGACCATTAGTACGGTTAAGCTAAAAACATTACTGCTCTTACACTTACCGCCTATCAAACAAGTAGTCTACTTGCGGTCTTACCCCCTGTGATAAATCACAGGGGCGGGAGATATAATCTTGGGGCCGGCTTCGCACTTAGATGCTTTCAGCGCTTATCCGAACCAGACTTAGCTATCCAGCGATGCCCCTGGCGGGACAACTGGCACACCAGAGGTCTGTCCCTCTCGGTCCTCTCGTACTAGAGAGAGACCCCCTCAAATCTCCGGACGCCCACGACGGATAGAGACCGACCTGTCTCACGACGGTCTGAACCCAGCTCGCGTGCCGCTTTAATGGGCGAACAGCCCAACCCTTGGGACCTGCTTCAGCCCCAGGATGCGACGAGCCGACAT
>JAUXAP010000023.1 GCA_030619865.1 Dehalococcoidia bacterium
ATGGCCCGATTTATGAATAAGAATGTAGCCGGTGTCTCTGTGCCTGAAGAACTGATTAACAAAATGGCTGCGGCTGAAGATAAAACGCAGACAGGGATAGAAATTGCAGCTAACCTAATCAAAGAGCTAAAGGACCTCTGCCAGGGCGTGCATATTATGGCTATCGGCTGGGAGAAAAAGGTGCCAGCGATACTAGATGCTGCCGGACTCTAAAAGTTGCCCGGCTAAAGATACTAGCTGGTTTAATTAGAGGATGGGAAATAGATATTTGCCACTGCCCAATCAGAAAAATTATGAATATGGTCACGAGCTGGCTTATCAGCTTGCCTGTGAGAAACTGACCAAGATTAGTGATATTGAGCAGCAATGCCACAAAAGCGGTGCTCAATATCAGGTAATAGATTCCCAAAAAGTCATCCTCATCAAATATCTAACCCAATCATATCGAATTACTCTTCCCAATGTTGAGATTTCATTAATGGATAGTGAAGAGAAGGTCCCATTAAGAGACAAGATTCTGATACTTCACTATTTAACCTCAGCAAAAGGCACCCCAGCCACCAATAAATTGATCACCTACAATGAACTACCAGAAGGTATCATCTACTTCCCAACATTCTTCAAGAGAACTATAGAGTCCCTTCTAGCTCATTTTGGGAATGAGCCACATCTCTTAGTAGATATCGCCCAAAAGCTAGGTGGTCATAAAGTAGAGTATGGTGATTCGGCGGTAACCATTAACGCTTTCAGCCGTGTGCCAATAACCATAATCCTGTGGCGAGGCGATAGTGAATTTGCCCCCCGAGGAAGCGTGGTATTTGATAGCACCATCTCTGACTACCTCTCTACTGAAGATATAACCGTGCTTTGTGAAATAATCACCTGGAGGTTGATAAATTGCCTGAGGAAGTCTTAAACCCCACAATTTCAGCATCTATTTTCACCAGGAGAGGGTTGTAGAGAACGAATAATCAAGATACTGGGTTGACATCAATTGTTCTGGCCGGTGGCAAAAACCTGCGGCTGGGCAGGATTAAGGCACTAGAGATTATTGATAGCAAAAGCCTGATTGAACGGGCAGTTGAACGTGTCGAACTGGTGAGCAACCAAATCCTTGTGGTAGCCTCACAAGGACAGCTTACTCTCCCCGATAATTGTAAGGCGAAAATCCTGGTAGACCTTTACCCTGGTAAAGGTCCCCTTGGGGGGATATATTCCGGCTTGCTGGCTTCTGAATCTTCGCATAGCCTTGTGGTCGCCTGCGATATGCCTTTTCTAAATATCAAACTGCTGCACTACATGATTGGGCTATGCCAAGACTTTGATGTAGTTGTCCCTCGAGTAGGAGAAGAAAAGCTGGAGCCACTCCACGCCATCTATTCCAAGAACTGCCTTGATAGTATGAAAACGCTACTGGAGCAGAACCAACTAAAAATCGACCGCTTCTTTAATACAGTGAATGTCAGATATATTGAACGCGCCGAATGTCAGAAATTTGACCCTGAACTCTTGACCTTCTTCAACATAAATAGCCGGGCAGACCTGAAGCAAGCCATCAAACTGGTTGTAGAGAAGGGTTTATAGCTATCGTCTATTGCTAGTTACAGGATTTATCCGCACGGCGCATACCTTAAGCTCGGGTATTTTAGATACCGGGTCGAGAGCCGGGCTTGTGAGCACGTTGGTTCGGCTTTCAGTAAAGTGAAAGTCCATTGAGACCACTCCCACCGGTGAAACCTCGGTTACCTTTGCCCTAGCCACCACCTCTCCTCGCCGAGAAATAACCTTTACCATGTCACCATCAGTGATGCCTAAAGCTGAGGCATCCTTGGGGTTTATCTCCACCAGCTCCTCACCTTTCAATATGTTGAGTCCACTTACCTTTCGGGTCAGGGTGCCAGTATGAAAATGATACAGGCTTCGCTCGGTAGTCAGGATTAAAGGATACTTGTCATCAGGAAGCTCCATAGGTGGTTTATACTCTAGGGGTATAAAACGCCCTTTGCCCCGGGTGAACGAACCAACATGGAGAATGGGCGTCCCCGGGTGCTCTGGAGTAGGACAGGGCCACTGCAAGCCGCCATTCTCCAGGCGCCCATAGGAAATACCCCCATAGCTAGGGGTGAGGCTAGTAATCTCATCCATAATCTGAGACGGGTGAGCAAAATCAAAGCCCTTACTCCCCATCCTCTTAGCAATCTGGCAGGTAATCCACCAGTCAGGCTTAGAATCACCGATAAGCTCTATTGCCTTCCTTAACCGCTGTACCCGCCGCTCGGTATTGGTGAAGGTGCCATCCTTCTCGGCAAAGGTTGCCGCCGGCAGGACAACATCGGCCAGCTCAGCCGTTTCCGATAGAAAAATATCCTGAACCACAAAGAACTCAAGCTTCTCAAGCGCCTTCTGAACATGACTGGCATCAGGCTCACTCAGCAGAGGGTTCTCGCCAACAAGATAAAGTGCCTTTACCTGTTTCTGGTAGGCAGCTTCAGTGATTTCCATAATGGTTAATCCTGGAGATGGGCTCAGGCTGCACCCCCAGGCAGCCTCAAATTTCGCTTTGATTGCCGGGTCAGCTACCGCCTGATAACCGGGATATACATTGGGCAGAGCACCAAGGTCACAAGCCCCCTGCACGTTGTTTTGACCCCTGAGTGGATTTACCCCGGCTGATGGCTTGCCTATATTTCCAGTAAGCATTGCCAGATTGGCGGTAGCTATTACATTATCAGTACCGTGGGAGTGTTGAGTGATACCCATAGCGTAGAGAATGGAGGCAGGCTTATTAGTGGCATACATCCTAGCTGCCTCAATTACCTGCTCCCTAGGTACGCCAGTAATCCGCTCGACAAAATCCAGGTCAAAATCTTTAAGCGACTCCTTGAAGGCATCAAAATTCTCACAGCGTTCGTCAATAAAGGAAGAATCGAGCAGTCCCTCATCTACTATGACCCGCATCATCCCCATAAGTAAGGCGACATCAGTGCCGGGGTTATGCCGCAACCATAACGTAGCAGAGCTAACAAGGTTAATCTCACGGGGGTTAGCCACAATAAGCTTTGCCCCTTTATTAACTGCCTTCTTTACTTCTAACCCAATGATGGGATGAGTTTCCGTGGTGTTGGTACCAATAGCCAGAATACAGGCGGCATCACTAACCTCATTGATGGAGTTGGTCATAGCCCCACTGCCAAAGCTCTGGACTAGCCCAGCCACTGTAGGGGCATGGCACAGCCGAGCACAGTGGTCAACATTGTTAGTACCCAGTACTGCCCGGGCAAACTTCTGAATGACGTAGTTGTCCTCGTTAGTGCACTTGGCTGAGGAGATTACGGCTAATTCATCTTTCTTATAATTGGCTAGCCTACTGGCAATCAGGCTAAGTGCTTCTTCCCAACTTGCTTCCCTTAATTCCCCCTTCTCTCGGATCAGTGGCGCGGTGAGCCTCTCCGGGCTATGGACATACTCAAAGCCAAACTTTCCCTTGACACAGAGTCGCCCCTGGTTTACCACACTGTCGATTGGTGAGGTAACCCTAACGATGCGATTATCCTTGACATTGAGCTCTATATTGCAGCCGACACCACAATAAGGACAAGTGGTGGGTACTTTTTTAAACTCCCATTCGCGCCCCTGAAACCGGCGGGTCTTCTCAACGAGGGCACCAACAGGGCAGACAGCCACACATTGACCACAAGAAATACAGGTGCTCTCAAGCAGAGGCCTATCAAAGGGAGCAGTTACTTTGGTGTCAAATCCGCGGTTGGCGAGATTAATGGCTTCAATAAATTGGACTTCATTGCAAGCGGTAACACACCTTTCACACAGAATACACTTGTTATAGTCCCTGACGAAGAATGGGTGAGTTTCATCCAAGGGATAAGCGTGTTTCTCACCCTGAAATCTGGTAGTGGGAACGCCTAGTTCATAGGCATATTTCTCCAGGTCACAGGCACCGCTCTTTTCACAGGTCATGCAGTCATAGGGGTGGTCAGAGAGAAGGAGTTCCAGCACCAGTCTCCTAGCCTTGGCAACCCTCTCTGTATCGGTCTTGACAATCATATTATTAGCTACCGGGTAGGAGCAGGATGCCACCAGGTTTTTAGCTTCCTCAACCTCAACCAGACAAAGTCGGCAGGCACTGGCCGGGGACATATCTTCCTGATAACACAAATGAGGAATTTCAATGCCAATACTCTTTGCGGCTTCAAGGATGGTGGTTCCCTCTACTACACTAACTTTTCTGTCATCGATTTGCAGCTTGACTGTATTCATCGGCCTTCACCTCTCGCTCGTGTTATTTTTCTTTCTGTAGCGCTGGGAGGCGATGGCACTGGCTCACCAGAGATAACCCTCACCGCATTGAAACGGGGCGGGCAAACACTAAGGCAAGTGCCACATTTGGTACACTTATCTTGGTCAATAACATGGATTAAGTTCTTACCACCTTCAATGGCTTCGACCGGGCATTGGCGCAAACAAATCATGCAAGCCTGACATTCACCAGGGTCGATGTAATATGCAATGAGCGCCTTACATACTCCGGCAGGACATCTATGATTCCTAATGTGCTCTTCATACTCGTCGCGGAAGTATTTTATTGTGGTCAGTACCGGATTAGGAGCAGTTTGCCCCAACCCGCATAATGATGAGTCCTTTACTTCCTCAGCCAGTTCAACAAGCAACTCTATATCACCTTCAACCCCTTTTCCCTCAGTGATTCGGGTTAATATCTCCAGCATCCTCTTGGTACCTAAACGACAGGGCGTGCACTTGCCACAGGACTCATTCTGAGTAAAGGACAGGAAGTACCGAGCTGTATCCACCATACAGGTAGTTTCATCCATGACCACCATACCCCCCGAACCCATCATCGCCCCAGCACCACTGAGTGAGTCAAAGTCGATGGGTAAATCCAGGGCAGATTCCGGGAGGCAACCGCCAGAGGGGCCTCCTATCTGCACCGCCTTAAAGGCCTTGCCTCTCAGAATTCCTCCGCCTATATCGTAGATTATTTGGTGCAGGGTAGCACCCATAGGAACCTCTATTAACCCGCTATTCGCTATCGTGCCCGTCAAAGCAAAGACTGCCGTGCCCTTGCTTTTCTCAGTACCAATGCTGGAATACCAGTCTGCCCCCCGACTTATTATCACGGGAATGGTGGCAAGGCTTTTCACATTGTTGATAGTGGTGGGTTTGCCCCATAAACCTGATTGGGCCGGGAATGGAGGGCGAGGTCGCGGCATACCTCTTTTGCCTTCTATGGAAGCGAGCAGGGCGGTCTCCTCGCCACAGACGAAAGCCCCTGCCCCTTCCATAATATGCACCCAAAAGTTGAAATCGGTACCTAGGATTCTCTCCCCTATGCAACCATGCTCCTCCGCCTGCTTGAGAGCCAATCGGAGACGTTTCACCGCTAGCGGATACTCGGCTCGCACATAGATATAGCCTTCCCCGCTGCCAATGGCATAGGCAGCGATAATCATACCTTCAATCACGCTGTGGGGATCTGCCTCCAGGATGCTGCGATCCATAAAGGCCCCAGGGTCACCTTCATCGCCGTTGCAAATCATGTACTTGTCTGGTCCTGGCGAGTTATGGCAGAACTCCCACTTGACTCCGGTGGAAAACCCTGCCCCTCCCCTCCCCCGCAACCCTGAACGCTTAACCTCCTCAATAACTTCCTCTGGGGTCATCCCCAAGAGTGCTTTTCTCAAGGCCTCGTAACCTCCTACAGCGAGATAATCGTCGATCATTTCGGGATTAATATGGCCACAGTTTCTGAGAATAACACGCTGCTGCTTTGCGTAGAAGGCAATGTCATTATAGCAGGCAACCGCCTCTCCGGTGCCAGGATCCCGATAGAAAAGGCGTTCCACAGGCTTCTTATTCTTTAGATGGCACTCAATAATCTCTGGGACGTCTTCTCGTGTGACCCGGCAATAGAAAACCCCTTCCGGCTCGATAATCACAATAGGGCCTTGTTCGCAGTAGCCATGGCACCCACTAAGCTTTACCTGAACGGTATCCCCGATTCCCTGCTGCTCTATCCCCTTCTCCAGCGCCTCACGAATCTCAGGAGATTCAGAGGATACACAGCCCGTTCCCTGGCAGACAATGACTACTCGCATCCCACTGGTTGAGACTGCTGCCTTTTCTTCACTCAACCTCTCGTTCCTTTCTATCCTTGCGACTAAGGCTTTCCATTACCTTCTTAGGCGTTAGTTTGCCGTAGGTTTTCTCATTAATTACCATAGTTGGAGCCAGGGCACAAGCCCCGATACAGGCGACTGTTTCCAAGCTGTATTCCAGATCAGGTGTGGTCTCTCCTTCCGTAATCCCCACCTCGCGCTCCACCGCCTCCAGAATGCGTGACCCTCCCCGGACATGACAGGCCGTTCCACGGCAGACCCGTATTATGTTCCTGCCACGTGGAGTTAGGTAGAACTGGGCATAAAATGTTACCACCCCGTAAATCTGGCTTAACGGAACCTTAACTTCCCGACTTAAATGGGTTAGCACCACTTCAGAAAGGTATCCATAGACCGCTTGGATCTCCTGCAACATAGTAATCAGAGCCCCTTCCTGAGACTGGTATTTTTTAAGAATCGGGTCTAAAAGTGATAGGTCCACATCGTTAGACATTACGAACCTCCGGCTTAATCCAGCACATAAAATAAAGGGAGAGACCTTTGCTCAGATTTCTCCCCACGCAAATTCTTTATTCCAACGAACAAGCATAATCCTGCGTTAATTATACAAGGAAGTTAGTCCTTTCTCAATACCTGCGCTATAAACTGGAAGCTAGGTGGCTATAAAATAGATAAGTATGACGATGGCTTCTACCGCCAGAGAAGGAGGCAGAATATACCTATATACCTTGGCTAGATTAGCCTTAAAATACTCTGCCGAAAGGATAAGACAAAGATGTAGAGGAGAGAGAAGAAGTCCCATCACTCCACTAACATAAGCCACTAATAAAGCATAGCCATTGACTCCTGAGTCTGAGATGATAAAGGGAACTAATAGTGGTAAGGCAATGCCGATAGCCGCCGGGCTGTACCCGGTAGCAAAACCCATAAGAAAGGGCAGCGCCGCAAGTATGACCAAGACCGGCAGCCCGATAGCCTGCATATCGGAAAGGACAATATGGGCGGCACCTGAGCTTTCTATTATTGTCTTGAATAGCATTACGGCATACAATAAGAACAGGATTTTGGGATTTAGACCGTATTTAAACGCCTTTTTTATTTCTGGCCACTTAACTCTTTGCTGCAAGGCTAAAAGGACTAATATTACAGGAAAGGCTATCATCGCATCTAACCCCGCCAGGATTAAGGAGACTAGCAAAAGGATAGGCCAAGAAGCCTTAAGGAGATTGTAAGCTATAGTTTTTTTGCTGGCAGGCTCTCCCTTCGTATATGAGACTTTTCTCAATATCACGTAACTAACGACAGCTCCAAACACAACAACTAAAGCAGTCATCGGATAGAGTATTTTCACTACCGAAAAAAGCGGAATAGATAAGACTACGCTTGTTATTATAATGGCTGGATAGACAGGCACCGAGAACTCCCATATATGCCGGAACCAGTAATTGATAAACGTGCTCCGCTCCGGAGCTAAGCCCATTCTCTTAATCAGACCCCGTGAAGCAGTAGCCGAAACCAAAGCCCCAGCCGGCATGGGCACAAGCCCGATAACAGCCGGGACCAGATGTATCGCCATTCTAGGGCCAATACCCTCCATCGCAGCAGCCAACTTTGCCAGCAATCCTCTCTCTTCCATCAGGCTACTTAAAATCAGGGCAGTGGCAACTACAACCAGTAGTCTAAGAGTCTGATAATTCCACAAGGACTTCAGCATATGGGAAGGTATTGATTGCAATGGCAAGATCAACAGTGAAACGATGAGACTGCCCCCGAAAATGGCAAAACCGGGATGAACCTTTAACCTTAAGAGGATTAAGATTACAGCGATGGATATCAGCAAAGCTAGAGATGGGTTCAACACTGCATATTTTCCCGCTTAAATCCAGATAGTGCCTGAGGGTGGTAACGATACTCAGGCCAAAAAGACGCAAGTAGAAACAAATTACCGATTATTGTAGCTACTAGGCAAAGAGTTGTCAAAAAATGGCTTTTGTTGATTCTATGACATTTCCTAGGTTATCGAAAGGAGCAACTCACTCCTAGCCAAACCTGCTTGTCCGGTTCTCTTAATCACTACAGCAAGACGACTCCCACAACGTAGGGCAGCAAAGCCACTAAGGCTAGGGCGGGATGTCCACGTCGCGTTGTGTTACGACTATCCCAGCAAAAGAGATAGTTGGCAAGTGCAAACGACAATATCCCACCGGCCAGCAAAATGAGGACCGACCAGAGTGGGTCAAAAGCAGCAACTTGATTCTGGGCCAACCCTTGAAAGACATTCATAGCGTGAGTAGCCGGTAACAGTAGCCCAACTTTACCGAGCACATCAGGCAACATGCTGTAAGGTAGCATCAGTCCGCCTATCAGCATTGATGGCAAGAAGATGAGTTGCGACCATAGCACGACGGCACGCGTACTGGATGAAATCACACTGATCAGCATGCCAAGTCCGGCATGAGCAAAGGCCGCCAGCAAGAAGAACAGGATAAAACCAAGCCAGTTGACAGGTGCTGGTGCACCGAAGAATAGAGGTGCCGTAGCAGTGATTATTACCGCAACGACTACCATGTGTAATATGGTTGTCAGCGCCGGCATGGTCAGGATCGAGATTGCCGGGACACCATTAATCTTGTAACTGCGAAAGATGCCGGCTTCCCGCGCTGCTACCAGTGGGTTAGGCAAACTCAATATCGTACCAGACAGGATGGCGACGATTATCATCGCCGGGATCATAGTCTCGACAAAATCTGGGTTGAGCTCTGCCATAAGGAACCCCAACAAGCCATATAGGCCTAGCGGGAAGAGGTAGTTCATCAAGAGCAACGTCTTGTCACGAATCCCGGTGCGGAACTCAAACGAAAAGTGGCTGGCGAAAGCATTCATTAGGCACCACCTGCGCCCGTGATTTCCAGAAAGCGCTCTTCGAGGGACGGACGTTCTACTCGCAAATCAATCAGCGTGTCACCCTGCGCCTGGATGTGGGCAATAATGGCCGAAACTGTGGATCCGGGGTCGGTGCTGTAGTAGATGGCATACTCATCTTTGAACGCCTGTTGGCTGACACCCGGGAAGTTAAGACTGGGTTCGGACAGGCTGGTACCCTCAGTACGGGCCGAGACTTTGGTGAGGCCAGCGCCAGTTGCGGTCAGTTCACGCGGGGTGCCAGCGGCGGCAATTCTGCCACGCAATAAAATAGCAACGCGGTCGGCCATTTTTTCTGCTTCGGCCATGTCGTGAGTGGCCAGAATGATGGTAGTGCCAGCGGCTTGCAGTTCATGCATCAGGTCGTGCAGTTCATTACGCGATGGGACATCAAGGCCGGCTGTCGGCTCATCCAGAAGCACAACCGGTGGCTTGTGGGCCAACGCTACAGCCAGTGACAGACGTCGCTGCAGGCCGGTAGAAAGCATATGATATTGTGCGCTCATTTTCTCCGACAGCCCCAGACGTTCCAGCAAATGATAGGCCGGGGCTACGCCATGATAGGCAGCGAAGAATCTCATCGCCTCGTCGACACGCATGCTGTCCGGGAGCCCTGAGGTTTGTAGCTGTACCCCAATAAGATTGCGTAGTTTGCGTGACTCTCGGGCAGGGTCGATATCCATTACTCGCAAAGAGCCACCATCGGGGGCACGGAGACCCTCAAGACTTTCCAGCGTGCTGGTCTTGCCCGCGCCGTTGGGTCCCAGAAGACCAAAGATTTCACCATGCTGCACCTCAAAGCTGATGCCATCCACAGCTACAACATCACCGTAGACTTTTCGGAAATCTTTGACCATAATGACAGAATCCTTCATGGAAACTCCTCTATTGCAGATAGTGATTTCGACTAACAGCTACATAGACGAACTCTAAGTTCGCTTAATCCATTCCCCTAGGGCAAATTGTAGGGTTTATCTCAATGAGTGTCAACAGCATTAGGCTTTTTGAGGAGCCACAATCTATTCAGATTATGTAAATTGCACAAAGCAGGCATGATTGCTGCGAATTAACTATGGGACCCTAGCAATGTTGACAGAAAGAGGACTTGAAACTACAATTAGTGTAATTAACGCTAAAAGCAAAGCACAATCCCCTCAATAGCTACAATGGGAAAACTCAATATGCGTGTTAAACCGGCAGATGACAAGAAAAACTTAATAGGGTTTACCAAGTCTCCATTAGTAGTCTCCATGGTAGGAAACTCCGGTGCCGGCAAGACCACACTGATAGAGAAATTACTCAGGGAACTCAGCAAGAGAAAGTGCAAAGTCGCCGCTGTAAAGCACTGCCCCCATGGTTTTGACCTGGATGTGGAGGAAAAAGATTCCTGGCGGTTCAAGCAAGCGGGAGCGAAGGGAATATTTGTCACATCCCCTGACCAGATTGGCCTCATTGAGGAAACAGAGCAGACCCCTACCCTAAAAAGTATCGCCAAGTATTACTTCCCTGACTTCGATATCGTGCTCGGCGAAGGATTTAGTGAAGAGAAAGCAGTAGCCAAGATAGTAATACTCAGGAAAGGGGTTAGCGAGCACATCCAATCTCCCCAAAGTGATGTCCTGGCTGTAGTAAGTGATTTTGAGATAAAAACAGATAAGCCCATCTTTAAGCCCAACGATGTGTCTGGTATAGTAGACTTACTTGAAACGCTTTCTATTCAGGAGGATAGAATGGAGAACTCAATTACACTTCTCGTCAATAAGAAACCGGTTCCACTGAATCCATTTACCCAAAAAGTCCTTAAAAATATAATCCTGGGGGTTGTATCTTCTCTCCATAAAGAGGACGAAAAATTGGAGCAAATCGAGGTAAAAATCAAGGTATAGGATAAAAATTAAAATAGGACGGGTTCTCTAGATTTCATTGTTGTTCCAAGAAACCCGAGCAAACAATTGTAAAATTAAATTTTCTTATTGGGGGGTATCCAATGACTACTAGTCCATCAGTCTTGATAAACGCAGACCTGCCTCTGTCATTATTTTTCCGCGGCAAGGTGCGGGATACCTACGAACTGGGTAATCTACTGCTCCTCATCGCCACTGACCGAATCTCAGCCTTTGATGTCGTTCTTCCCTGCGGTATCCCTACTAAGGGCTTGGTGCTCAATCAGTTTTCCACCTTCTGGTTTGAAAAAACCAAAAACATAATCCCTAATCATTTGATAGAAGCAGTTGATGATGTTCAATGTCTTGATTCCTATCTTCCTGCCGAAAACCGCTTCTCTTATCCCTCTTACCTCGCGGGACGGTCTATGATTGTGAAGAAGCTAGAGCGTATCCCTGTCGAATGTGTGGTACGTGGTTACCTCTCCGGCTCAGCCTGGGCAGAATATAAGCAACATGGCACTATTTCCAGTCAACCATTAGCCAAGGGCTTACAGGAAAGCCAGGAATTACCCCAGCCGTTATTCACCCCGACCACTAAGGCAGAAACCGGACACGACCAACCGCTATCTATGGATGAAACAAAGAGGCTGGTAGGTGAGGCTCTGGCTGAGGAGATAAAGGAGATAAGCCTTGCCATATACAGCTATGCACGGGAGTATGCCCGAACCAGAGGCATTATCATCGCTGATACCAAAATGGAGTTTGGACTGGATAATGGCAGCCTTATCCTTATTGATGAACTGCTGACCCCGGATTCAAGCCGCTTCTGGGACATTGAGCAATACAAAGTTGGGCAACCCCAGGATAGCTATGATAAGCAACCGGTCCGCGACTGGCTTACCCAAACGGGGTGGAATAAAGAGCCGCCCGCTCCCATGCTACCCCCAGAGGTTATTGAGGCTACCACCAAGAGATACCAGACAGCTTACGAGAGGCTGACGGGTGGAAAGCTCAAATAAATCAAGGGGAAAGGTTAGTTCTTAACGTTCTAGCAATTCCTTAGTGCTCGGCAGTTCTCCGCTAATTCGCTCATCAATTCTGGTCGCCGTATCCAAGGCTCTGCCCAGAGCTTTAAACAACGCTTCCGCCCTGTGATGGTCGTTGGTGCCATAAACAACCTTAGCATGGAGGTTAAGTCTGGCTTCAATAGCTAAAGATTCAAGGAAGTGACGAATAAGGTCGGTAGGGAATCCAGCCATATCATTACCACTAAAAGGCAGCTCCAGCACAGTATATCCCCGACCACCTATATCTACTGCCACCATAGCTAAGGCATCATCCATAGGCACGGTAGCATCAGCCATTCGGACAATACCCTGTTTCTCCCCCAGAGCTTGAGTAA
Organism: Dehalococcoidia bacterium; assembly: GCA_030619865.1. Taxonomy (GTDB): domain Bacteria; phylum Chloroflexota; class Dehalococcoidia; order Dehalococcoidales; family JAUXAP01; genus JAUXAP01. Next base: position 12,363 of record JAUXAP010000023.1, read on the forward strand.
AGGCTTTACCTAAACAAATGGCAACATCTTCCACCAAGTGATGCTGGTCATCTCCCTTGGCTGACAACTTTATGTCAAATGCTCCATGCCGAGCCACCTGAGACAGCAAATGGTTAAACATTTTAATCCCGGTATTGATCTCCCACTTGCCGCTGCCATCGATGTTAAGCTCTAAGCTGATATTTGTTTCTTTAGTCTCCCGTTTGACAATAGCCATCCTCTTAGTCACTTATCTACCCTCCTATCTCTTGGAGTGCTTTGATTAAGGTATCAGTATGTTCTGGCTTGCCCACACTAATGCGGATGCAATCTCGCAACATTGGCTGGTCAAAGTAGCGAACCAGAATACCCTTGTCCTGCAATTTTTGCTTGAGTTCTCTTGCCTTGCCATTCAAGACCGAACAAAAAATAAAGTTAGCCCGTGACGGGAAGGGTTTTAACCATTTCAACTTCTGTAACTCACCAAAAAGCCTTTCTCTTTCGGTAATTATAGCCCTTACTCTTTCCAGCAAATAATCAATATCCTTCAGCGATTCCTGCACGGCAACTAGAGCGGCTACATTTACATTATAAGGTATCTTGATTTTAAGTAAGTAATCAGCGATTTTAGGAGGGAAAATACCATAGCCGACCCTCAAACCAGCTAACCCTGCCCACTTACTAAAGGTCCGTAATACCATCAGGTTCTCATACTGGCTGACCAGTGGAACAACCGTTTCTCCGCTAAATTCATAGTATGCCTCATCGACTAACACTGGCAATCCGGTATCCAATATCTCCAGTATGCCCTGCCGGGGTGTAATTGTCCCGGTAGGATTATTAGGGTTAACCAGAAATATTATTTTCGTTTTTTCAGTTATCGCCGCCTTGACTGCGTTCACATTGACCTTAAAATCCTCATCTCTGGGCACCTCAACCAGAGTGCCACCACACAGCTCTGTGCTAAAACGGAATATAGCAAAGGTAGGAACACAATTTATAATCTCGTCACCCTTATTAATAAATAAGCGTAAAACAAGGTCAATCAGCTGATTGCTACCACTACCAGCCACGATACGTTTAGCATCAACACCCGCATATCCTTCTAGCAATTTCCTGAGCCTTGTTTGTCCATCGTCAGGATAGATATTCAAGTCAGGATAGGTAGCGAGAGCCCGGTTTACTCTGGGTGAACAGCCATAAAGGTTCTCATTAGCATCCAGCTTGACAATACTCTCTACCGGAACTTCAACCTTCCCCTCTAAGGTCTCCGGTGATGTTCTAGCGGCATAACCGCTAAAGTCAACCAAATCAGACCGTATTAGTCTTTCTATTCCTGAAGAAGCCACTAAACCACACCTCCAACATAAAACTGGTTAAATATAGATATATTTTAGCACGAATTAATAGATTGTCCTATAGGACAACTTGCCTGATTATCTACGGGAGTTAAAATGAAAGAAGGAAGCCGCCAAGTTAGCCTGAAAATACCGCCTATTCACAGCGACTCCCCCTTAAGTTAGGATGACCTTGATACCCGGTGAGTCTATATACAAATTAGCGGTAGTTCCACTTTAAGGAAGCGCACCTACCAGTTCTTTTAGTCCTAGTTCCTTTAAGGTTGACTCCAAGGGCCTGCCGTTTTTACCATCCCATCCCAGTGCCTCGTAGCCCTTCTCTTTCATGGCTTCGAAGTCCACCTTTCTCCCTGCAAATGGCCCCTGGGATACCACAGCCGCTAGTCTCTTGGGTAAGCGCCATTCACTTGTGTTTATACCCTCACGAATATTAAAAGCCTGACGCAAGGTCTGAATCCGACGACCCGCTTTTAACCCTTCAGCTATGGTAAAATCCCACCCTGTTACGGCTGATATTACCTCAGCTAGAGGCAGAGTTTCGGGAGCTACTCCAAAGATACAAAGCCCAACCGAGGTCCACAAACGGTCTAAATCGCTACAGATAGCATATATTGGGGCATTAGCCTCGGCATCAAGTTTATCCGGTTTAGGCAAGTTAAGTTTAACAGTAACTGCAACTTTTGCCCTACCATCATGAGCATTCTTGAATATCGCGGATGTATGCCGTGCTGGAGTGGGGTCACAAACATAAGTCCAGCCAAAGCCGTAGCTGACTCTAGGGTCATGAGCGGGCACATCCTGACCACCCACATGCATAGACCACTCCATAGAGCCTTTGCCTATACGTTCGGCAGCC
>JAUXAP010000008.1 GCA_030619865.1 Dehalococcoidia bacterium
TCTTTTCCTCAGGGTACTGAGATGTTTCACTTCCCCTGCTTACCTCCTCCCAGCCTATGTGTTCAGCTGGGGGTGCTCAGGGTTTACCTGAGCGGGTTACCCCATTCGGGTATCCCCGGCTAAGCTTGCTCGACAGCTCACCGGAGCTTTTCGCAGTCTTGCCACGCCCTTCTTCGGCCCTTGATACCAAGGCATCCACCATGCGCCTTTACCGCTTGACCTGCTTCAGATTTGATATTAACCCTTCCTATTCAATTGTTAAGGTGCTATACAAATAACAAAACGGCTCGGTGAGTTATCACCAAGCCGCCTGCCTGGCTATCAATCACCAATTACTTACTTTATGTATCAGCCCTCTTCATTTTTCATTTATATTACAACACATCTTAATATGCTTGTCAAGTCTTTTTGGTTTAATAAACTAATAATTTTTTGCCAACGTGAATATAGCCAGTTATAAAATGCTGAGCTTACCAGGTAAACCGATAGAGGTTAATAAAAAATGGCTTGACAGTCTATCCTGCTATGCGTATACTAAAATACGCAACGCGGGGTGGAGCAGTGGTAGCTCGTCGGGCTCATAACCCGAAGGTCGTTGGTTCAAATCCAACCCCCGCTACCAAACCCCTTAACATAGTACCCCGCCCAAATTCCAAGCTTGCCCTGAGGATAGCCGAAGGGTATAAACTGACAAATACCCAACAATCTTCAATTCTCAAAATCATAGCCGGTAGCTCCTGGTAAGAGGATTGGGTAACCATATTATTTCATTGAATATTAATACAAAGTACTATTCGGATTGGTACTAAAAACCTACTGCAAAAAAGAGATTTTGATGTGATAATTAAATTGTCATTTATAATACAGCAAATTGTATTGTAGTAACATATTGCAAAAAGAACGTCACATGAGGAGAAAGTGATGAATATATTGCTGAAAAGGAAAATTTTCGTTATACCACTGATTGTAGTGATGGCAGTTGCGGTAGTTGGCGGTGTTATTTATGCTGCTACCGCAATTACGGTACCCGGTCAAGTTAATATAGTGGTAGCAACTAATGATATAGAAGTCTACTCGAATTCTAGATATACTGTTGAACTTACGGAAATAATCTGGAATGACTTACCTGTTGGAGGAGAGAAGTATAGGATTGTTTATATTAGAAACATCGGGAATACCGATGCTCAAGTGGTAGCGACTTTACAAGGCGCTCCTGCCGGAGTGACACTTAGAGAAGGTGCAGATACAATAGTAATAAGCAGAAGATCGCAAGCTGAATTTACTTTATATCTAGAAGCTGCCACAACAGCTAATATTGGGTCTTCTTCGTTTACAGTAACTTTCACTAGTACCCCGATATATGTAAATCCATAATTGTAAAAATAGTTTGCATATACATTAGTTAATGCAAAATTGATAAATCAATAACATAAATCTCGCTAGGCTCAAAACTCAAAGGTCGTTGGTTCAAATCCAACCCCCGCTACCAAGGTTATTGAGGCTGGTATGTAATTAACCAGCCTATTTCTTTCTAGCCCTAACTGAAATTCCTTCCTCTGTATTGGTTAATTCATACGGCCAAATTGAATTAGTGTCAACAAGTCTTACTCTTATGCTAGTTGTAGGAATCCAAGTCTGGATTGTTGGTATACCTCCAGGTGTTACACTCCATCGAGACCCGTCGTCTAATTCTAATGAATCATCTAACACTTCGAGGAGCATGTGCTCTTCTATCTGATTTGGATTATCCATGTTATCCTTCTAGCACTTCAAATTTTTACAGTGGCATTTTGCTTGTTAATGAAATAAATACTCTGCTTCGTTCATCTTCAGGTATCGTTGGATTATATGCATTCGGTAATTCCTGGATCTTCTTTGATCCGTTACGGAGATTCCTATCAAGCGTCACAATATGTAGGTATTTCTTAGGAATATCAAAAAAATCAACGACATACTTTGCAGTTGCGAGGACAATTAGATCTGGAAGAGAGACCTCAAGTCCTTCTTTTAAGAATACCTCATAGAAGCGGTCTACAGAGATTATTATGTCCCGTGATGTTGAGATATCATGATACTTAATTCGTCTACTACGTGATTTTAAAGTTCGATCCGTTGTGGTAATGTCTTTTATGAGACGTTGCCGAGCATTACGATATTCACTCGGATTCTTAAACCAATTATCAACATAGTATTTCCGTGCCAATGCCTTGAATGTTTCAGCAATGCAGATATCAGGAATATAAACACGGGCTTTGTTAGACTTAAGTTGCTGCTCAATTTCATCCCACCAACTCAGACATTTATCAACTCGTGTTTTATCTTTTGGTTTTTGAACTCGATTGAGCGGAATGTATTTATTAACAAGAAAATTTGCATCAATAACGTAATAGTTCTTATTTCGTGCTGGATTACGGTATATTTTTCGGATTCTAGCCATACAAGCATCCTAATTATTGCATATCTTGCATACTAACTTATGTCAATAATACAATATGCACCCTGTTAATATTATACCATCCGTCCCCGAATCTATACTATAGATATGATTGAGGAGCCTATCCTAGTCTCACCCATCCCTACTACTCCACATCTGCCCTAACCTCCCCCCGCCCCCGCGTACGAACCCGCAGCTTCGCGCCACAATACAGGCGGGAGGTGAGCGTAATGAACAAAGAGACCATGCTGCTAGAATGTTCGGCCGAAAAATTGACAGAAGCACATCTGTCAACTTAGTATGTCAGCGAGTAAGTTGTTCGGGTAGGGCTGAAGTTACCCATTACAATTGGCTGATTAGCCAAAAAGAATATGGTTATGCAGTATAAAAAATTGGGAAGAACAGGGCTTAAGGTTTCCGCAATCTGTCTGGGTACTGCGACCTATGGGCATCAAGTGAATGAAATAGAAGCTATAAACATAATAAAGAGGGCGTTGGCGGCTGGTATCAACTTCTTTGATACCGCTGATATGTATGCTGAAGGTAAGTGTGAAGAAATTATTGGTAAGGCGTTTAAAGAGGAGCGCCACTCTGTGGTGCTGGCAACAAAGGTGGGAAATAGGATGGGGCCGGGTGTCAACGATGTCGGGTCATCACGCAAGCATATTATGAAGGGTATAGAAGACAGCCTGCGTCGGCTACAAACAGACTACATTGACCTCTATTATATTCACACTCCAGACTACACCACTCCTATGGAGGAGACGCTGCGCGCTCTGGATGACTTAGTTCAGCAAGGTAAGGTGCGCTACATAGGCTTGTCTAATTTCCATGCCTGGCAGCTTTGTAAAGCGTTATGGCTGAGTGACCGTTATAATTTAGCACGGTTTGATTGTATTGAGTCGCCGTATAACTTGCTTACCCGGGACGTTGAGTATGAGCTACTGCCCCTTTGTAGCAGTGAAGGAGTAGGAATATGTGTATGGGCCCCTCTGGCTGGTGGTCTGCTGACTGGCAAGTATGATCCGAATAAGCCGCCACCCGAAGGCACCAAGTTTACTACTGTAGGCAATAGGCGATCATACCATGATATCTACTGGTCAGCTGCCAACTTTGAGGCTGTAGCCCGTCTCAAACAGATTGCTGAGGGGCATGGGTGTAGTTTAGCTCAGTTTGCCCTGGCCTGGATACTGAGTAATCCCACAATTACATCAGCTATCTGTGGCACCACTTCAGTGAAGCAATTAGAGGAGAACCTGGGAGCTAGTGAGGTGAAATTATCACAGGAAGAACTTGCTGCCTGTGACGAGGTATGGCAGAAGCTCAGTCCTCGGCCTAAATTATTCTACGGAAGGTAAGCACCTATATAGCAAACGCTCGGAGCATTTTTATATCTACGCGAGTTCGGAAAAACAAGATTATTGTTATTTTAATTATGGCTGGTTCTTTATTGCCTCATTATTCTAGAAGAGATGAAAAGAACACCCATAGTTACACTGCAAGTAACAAACCGCTATTTTGTGCAATCGGCTGAAAAGACGGCGAAAGTGCTAGAGAGAAGATTACCTCTGCTCCCACAACTGCCGGGTAAGCTGAATATGCCCCAGGTGTACGGCATAATGACTAATATGGTGCAGGATACACCACCTGACAGTGACAGAGCCCAAGTTGGGTCGGATGACGGTCCTTGTCTCCCCTAGTTGCGAAGAGCTTAGCTTGCTAAGAATCCTCTTACTTGCCCTGAATACTTCCTCCCAGTGCTTTACAATCTCTGAAAGGTGTCCTGAAGCGCGGAACTCAGCATCCCGGTCCCGATCTATAGTTTCTCCACCGATGATGTGTCTAACCCAGTAGTTGTCAATACCCGCCAAATGGCACAGGATGACATATATAGAGTTAGTATCTTTGGGAAGAGGGCGCCAATTGGCCGCTTCATAATTAAGACCTTTAACGGCATCCAGGATTTGCTCTCTTAAGATAGCAAACTCGGTAAGGTAACCCTGAACTTCAGCTTCCATAATTCGCCTCCAATAATTTTTTATAATCATATATATCAGGGAGACCTCCGTCAACAGAAATTAAAAACTAGCAGTCAGGTTACTAAGGGTTCAAGCAATATTGACCAGGGCATACTTTTATGGTATAAGTTAACGCTGGAGAGGGTTGGGTCCAGCAACCCGAAGGTCGTTGGTTCAAATCCAATCCCCGCTACCAATCTTTATTCTATACAATAATGGAGGTGCATATGGCTCTGGGAAAGATTGACCACATAGATTTCACCGTTGATGACTTAGAAAAGGCAGAGAAACACTTTACTGAAAAGCTGGGATTTAAACTCCTGAGACGTACTGACCATGCCGGAAAATCAATCGAACTAACCTCACCAGCCGGTGATTTTTTCCTTGACATTCACCAAATGACAGACGAAATAAGGGATGAATATAAGACTGAGCAGGAAGCATCCAGATGGCCTATTTACTTTAATCATATTGCTTTCAAGGTAGATGATATAAATAAGGAATTTGAAGATATGAAGAGTAAAGGAGTGCAATTCAGGCTGGATGCCCCTGATTTTAACCCAGCAACCGGCAGAACACTCGCTGATACCCCTGACGGCGATGGACGTTTCTGGATTCAATTAACCGACTAAAAGATTGCCTAGATAAGGTCAGGGGGCTGAATCCAAGCCCCACTATCAAGGATTATTATATTTAATATGGAGGTGTAACATGGCTTTTGGAAAGATCAATCACTTAGAGTTCCTTGTCGATGACTTAGAAGAGGCGGTGAAGTACTTTACTGAAAAGCTGGGATTCAAACTGGTGAGACGCTTTGATGTTGGCTGGGGATTTGGTAAAGCAGTCGAGGTAAAGGCACCCAATGGCACTGAAATCTTCGAACTTCACCAGGTAACCGACGAATTTAAGGAGCAGATTAAGAAGGCACCTGGATGGGTATATTTCAATCATATTGCCTTTGAGGTAGAGGATATAGATAAGGAGTATGAAGAACTGACGAGCAAAGGGGTGAAATTTGCCGGTCCTCCACATTTTAATCCAGAAAGTGGTAGAAACCTCGCTCAGACCCGTGAACCCGACGGACGTGAATGGATTCAATTACAAGAAGCGAAGCCTAAGTAAATGCATTGAGGCATAACTCCACAGTAGAAGGTTAAAAGTAAGAGAAACTCCCCCCAAAGTGTAATAAGCACTACCCTGATTCTTATACATGATATGGAGGTGTAATATGGCTCTGGGAAAGATCACCCACTTAGATTTCCTTGCCTACGAGTTAGAGGAAACAGTTAAGTACTTTACTGAAAAGCTAGGATTCAAAGTGGTAAGGCGCACCACGCATGGGGGAGAAGCAGTCGAGTTAATCTCACCCGACGGTGATGAGATCTTCGAATTTCACCCACCAACCAAGGAGATAATTAAAGCCACCAATGAGCGCCGTGGAAGTCTATTTCTCAGGCATATCGCCTTTGAGGTGGATGATGTAGATGAGGCGTATAAAGAACTGAAAAGCAAAGGGGTGGAATTTTCCGATGCCCCTCTTTTTACTCCAAAAACCAACCGGAAACTGGCTATGGCTTATGATGCCCATGGGCGTAGATTCATCCAATTAGAAGAAAAGAAAAAGTAGCCGACATAGAGGCATTAAGGTATAAAATTTACTCAGGAAAGCTAATAGCTCCATAGTAGAAGATTAAAAGTAAGAGAAACTGCCCCAAAGTGCAATAAGCACTACCCTGATTATTATAATATGATAATGGAGGTATGATATGGCTCTAGGAAGAATCAATCACGTAGATTTGCTTGTCGACGACTTAAAAAAGACAGAGGAGTACTTTACCAAAAAGCTGGGATTTAAAGTGGTGAGACGTACTCAGCATACGTCATACGGAGGTGAGCATATTGAGGTAGTCTCACCCGATGGGGGTGAAATCCTTGACATTCACCAAATACAGGAGACATATCTAAAAGAGGATGCACCTACAAGGCCACATGTTCATCATATCGCCTTTGAGGTGGATGATTTAGACAAAACTTATGAAGAGCTGAAAAGTAAAGGGGTAGAATTTAAAGATGCGCCAAGGTTTGTTCCGCAAACTGGCAGGAAACTCGCCTTCATGAAAGATGCCGATGGGCGCCCGTGGATTCAATTGCAAGAAAAGGAGAAATAACCAGCATAGACGCGTTAAATAAACTATGAAAATAATGGAGGTGTAATATGGCCCTGGGAAAGATTGACCACATAGATTTATTTGTTGACGACTTAGAAAAGGCAGAAAAGCACTTCACCGAAAAACTGGGCTTCAAGCTCCTGAGACACACCGAGCATGTGGGAAAATCAATCGAACTAGCCTCACCGGCCGGTGATTTTTTCCTTGACCTCCACCAAGGAAGCGAGGAGCTATATAAGACCGAGAGGGAGAAATCACCCGGGTGGCCCTATTATTTTAATCATATCGCCTTTAAGGTGGAAAATATAAACAAGGAATTTGAAGATATGAAGAGTAAAGGGGTGTCATTCAGGCTGGATGCTCCTAATTTTAACCCAACAACTGGCAGAACACTCGCTAACGCCCCTGATGCCGATGGACGTTTTTGGATTCAACTGACCGACTAAAAAGTAGCCGATATAGGTCAGAAGGGAGGTGCGCTATGGCTTCGGGGGCTCATAACCCGAAGCGCGAGGAACAAACCTAACCCCTGCTACTAAGATTACTTATAATACGGAGGTATAATATGGCTCTGAAAAGAATTCATCACATAGATATTTTTGTTGACAACATAGAAAAGGTATCTGACCACTTTATAGACAAGCTGGGATTTAAACCGGTTAAAAAATCGGTGCATGTGGGAAAATCAATAGAACTAGCTATACCCGCTGGTGAGGAAGTGCGCTTTGAATTTCACGAAATGACCGAAGAATACAGGAAGACACACCAGAAGGAGATGGCTTACGGGAAGCCAGATATTGACCACATCGGTTTTGAGGTGGACGATATAAATAAGGAATTTGAAGAGCTGAAAAGTAAAGGGGTTGAATTTAAAAGCACGCCACAGGTGAATCCCCTTGGCCGGAAACTGTGTCGTACTGTTGATGCCGATGGGCGTGGCTGGCTTCAATTGTACGAAGAGGGAAAATAACCTGTATAGATGCAGTAAGCGGTGAAAACCACAATGTATAAGCACTACCAAGATTATTATAAATATATGGAGGTGTAATATGGCTCTAGGAAAAATCAATCACATAGAATTCTTTGTCGACGACTTAGAAAAGGCAGAAGAATATTTCACCAAAAAGCTGGGCTTTAAAGTAGTGAGACGCACTGAGCACGCAGGCAAAGCAATCGAGCTAGTGGCACCCGCCGGTGAGGGGATAATCTTTGAACTTCACCCGAGGAAAGTAGGAGCGCAACGGAAGGACAAGGACCCACTGGGATGGCCAGCCTTTAATCATGTCGCCTTTGAGGTGGACGATATAAATAAAGAGTTTGAAGAGCTGAAAAGTAAAGGGGTTAAATTCATGCAAGATGCACCAAGTTTTAATCCACTTACTGGCAGGACACTGGCTGATACTTATGATGCCGATGGGCGTATGTGGATCCAATTGCAAGACAAAGAAAAGTAGCTTGACAAAGCTGATAACCCTGTAGTATAAGGTAAAAACTCAGAACAAAACTATTTATTTTTATAATAAGGAGGTATGTTATGGCTCTGGGAAAGATTAACCACTTTCATTTCTATGTTGAGGACTTAGAAGAGACGTACAAATACTTCACTGAGAAGTTGGGGTTCGAGTTTGTACGGCGAGGGCACGGGGGAAAGTCAATCGACTTAGTCTCATCCGAGGGTGGTCCAACCTTTGAATTTAACCAGATAACTGAGGAATACAAGACTGCCAAACCCGAGGATAATCCTGACGTTGCTCACATCGCAGCCAAGAGAAGGCCGTATCTTGACCATATTGCCTTTGAGGTTGATAACGTAGAAGAAAAGGTCAAAGAATTGAAAAGTAAGAGCGTAGAGTTTCTATCAGGGCCTGTTCTGAACCCGCAAAATAATCGCATGCTGGCTGACCTCTATGACCTTGAGGGGCATGCGTGGATTCAATTGCAAGAAAAGTAACCAAGAGGAATCCTGACAGGTCGTCCCTTCGAATCCAACCCCCGCTACCAATGAGCATAATGAGGACTAGGTAATTATAAACCTAGTCCTTTTTAATTTGGGCAAGCCAACCAAGAGATAATTGTGCTATAATTACACTATGAAGCGAGAACTAATGGATATACTAGCCTGTCCAGTGTGCAAGGGAGAACTGGAGCTTAGCATGGAGGAGGAGAACGAGACGGAAGTAGTTACTGGCTCCCTATACTGTCCTAAGTGCGACGAGCACTACCCTATTGTAGATACCATCCCTAATCTGTTGCCGCCCGACCAGCGTGATTAGTCAGGGCTATAGGCTACCCCACTCTGCGGGGACTCCCACACCTCCACTGAGGAGATAGACACGGGGGCTTCAGCCAGCTTTGGCTTGAGTTCATTATAGATGGTGGAAGCAATATTCTCTGAAGACGGGTTTATCTTATCAAACGGCGGCATATCATTGAGACAGGTATGGTCAAACCTTGCCAGAATATCACTCAAGCATTGCTTTAGCTTTGTAAAATCATAGGCTATACCTATATCATTAACCACAGAAGATTTCACCTTGGCTACCACTCGAAAACGGTGTCCATGCAATGCCTCACACTTACCCTGATAGCCCCTTAAGAAATGAGCGGCATCAAAATGCTGCTCTACAGATACCTGATACATTCTCACTCCTCAACTACTTTCCCATTTAAAGACACCCTGTTTCCCGCTTATCCCTTTTAATAATTCTTTAATAGTCTTGCCACTTACTGGATGCACCAGGTCAGGGGCAATCTCATTTAAGGGAATAAGAACAAAGGCTCTCTCCACTAACCTGGGGTGAGGAATAATCAGCTCCGGGGTTTTAATCACTTTGTCGCCATAAAAAAGGATATCTATATCCATAGGGCGAGGAGCATCAGGTTTGCCGGGTTTCCTACCTAACTTGCTCTCAATACCCTTAGCTACAGCCAACAGCTCCTTGGGGGCTAGTCTGGTATAAGCCTGACACACCAGATTGAGAAAACGAGGCTGTTCAATATCACCCACCGGTGCGGTATCATATACCGACGAAACCTTGGCTACCTGCAACTTCTGGGATAGAAAATCTACTGCCTTATCCAGATTCTCCTGGCGCTCTCCTATATTTGAGCCGAGGCTAAGATATACTGTTACTGATTCGTCTTTCACTCTGTATCCTCCTTATAATAGCGCCATCCCTATTTTAGCACTCTTTCACCACTTATCAAGTATTACCACAGAGGATTATTCATCACCTCGTAAGATAAACTTGCCTATTATATAGGCAAAATGATATGATTTTGCACGGTTGGCATTCAAATTACACTTAGAGGGTACGTTGCTAAGCAAAATAAGCATTATTGGGGCTGGGAATGTTGGTGCCTCCTGCGCTCAGCGTTTAGTTGAGCGAGGCTATGCTGACATAGTCCTGGTGGATATTATTGATGGTCTGCCTCAAGGTAAAGCTCTGGATATTCTCGAGTCAGCACCTATCCTCAATTTTAACTCTCACCTTATTGGAACTAATAGCTACCAAGAAACAGCTAACTCAGATGTGGTAATTATCACCTCAGGCCTGGGTAGAAAACCAGGTATGAGCCGGGATGAGCTGTTATCAACCAATATGAGTATTGTCACCGAGGTTACTCATCAAGTAGTAAACTACTCGCCTGACTGCATCATCATTATGGTTACCAACCCGGTAGATGCTATGACCCACTTAGCTATCCATCTCAGCCACTTTTCCCGAAATAAGGTATTTGGCTTATCCGGCGTCTTGGATAGCGCCCGCTTTAGCAGCTTCATCGCCGCTGAGCTTGATGTATCGGTAGAAGATGTGTCTGTTTGCATTCTGGGGCAGCATGGCGGAAACATGATCGTTATCCCCAGGCTATCTACTGTTAATGGCACACCAATAACCAAAATTCTGCCTCAAGAGATTATTAATAGACTGGTCGAGCGTACTATAAACGGTGGAGCCGAGATTGTAGGGTTACTCAAGACTGGCGGCGCCTTTTATGCCCCCTCAGCCGCCATTGCCCAGATGGTAGATGCTGTAATCCTGGATAAGAAGAAAATCCTGCCCTGCGCTACCTACCTACAGGGAGAATACGGGATTAAGGATACCGTCATCAGTGTGCCGGTAAAGCTGGGCAAGAACGGCATTGAGCAGATAATAGAACTGGAGCTAACCCCAGAGGAAAAGCAAGCTCTAGCCAGCTCAGCCAAGGCAGTACAAGAACTGGTGAAGGTTATGAAACTAGGCAGATAAACCCCGAATGAGAGAAATTAAAGCAAGCTCCATTTTTCAAGCGGTAGCCCAGCTTTGTCAGCAGGCAAACTTTGAGCTGGGTGAGGATGTAATTGCTGCCCTCAAGCGAGCCCAGCAGGCTGAGGAATCACCGCTGGGCAGAGAAGTGCTAAGTCAACTCTTTAAAAATGCCCGAATTGCTAAACAGGAGCGTCTCCCGCTATGCCAGGACTGTGGCACAGCAGTGGTCTTCCTCGAAATAGGTCAGGACGTTCACATTACTGGCGGTGACCTATATGACGCAGTAGCCGAAGGAGTGCGCCAGGGCTATACTGAAGGCTATCTACGCAACTCCATAGTCAGTCAGCCATTCTCAGCCCGAGTAAATACCAATGATAACACCCCACCGGTTATTCATACTGAAATAGTTCCCGGTGACCAACTCAAGATTACAGTTATGCCCAAGGGAGGTGGTGCTGAGAATATGACTCGCCTGGCTATACTCAAGCCGGGTGAAGGACAAAAGGGTATTATTGACCTGGTCATAACAACCGTTGATGAGGCAGGGGGTAAACCTTGTCCACCACTAATTGTCGGCTTAGGCATAGGCGGCACCGCCGAAGCGGCAATGTTACTAGCCAAGAAGGCACTACTGCGCCCGGTAGCTAAACCAAACCCTGACCCTGAAACTGCTGAGCTTGAGGCAGAGATTCTAGCTCGAATCAATAATTTAGGAATTGGACCACTGGGCTTTGGCGGCAGAACTACCGCTCTGGCAGTGCATGCTGAGGTTATGCCAACTCACATTGCCAGTTTACCGGTGGCAATTAACCTACAGTGCCACAGTGCTCGGTATAAAGAGGCAATACTATAGATGAAAATTATGCACATCACATCACCGATTGAGTCCGAAACAATAGAGGAGCTGACCGCAGGAGCACAGGTTCTGATTTCGGGGATTATCTATGTTGCCCGTGATGCTGCCCACCAAAGGCTCATCCAAGCCCTGGATAAAGAGGAAAAGTTACCTTTTGACCCTAATGGTCAAACCATATATTATATGGGACCGTCTCCAGCCAAGCCAGGCCAGGCTATCGGCTCAGCCGGTCCCACTACCAGTAGCCGTATGGATATATATACTCCACGCCTTATCGCTGCCGGGATTAAGGCCATGATCGGCAAAGGTAATCGCTCACCAGCGGTAAAGGAGGCTATTAAAAAATATAAAGCTATTTATTTTGCCGCTATAGGTGGGGCTGGCGCTTTACTGGCTAAATCCATTAAACAGGCAGAGGTTATAGCTTACGAAGATTTAGGGACAGAGGCTATCCTGCGACTTAAAGTAGACAATTTCCCGGCTATTGTCGCCAATGATATTTACGGCGGAGACCTGTTTGAGCAGGGTAAAGCCAAATACCAAAGGAGTGGATAAGATGGAGTGCATTTTCTGCCAAATTGTAGCTGGCAAGGTGCCTAGCGAAATCCTCTATCAAGATGAAAAGGTTATTGCCTTCCGTGACATTAATCCTCAGGCACCTGTACACCTGATTATCATTCCCAAAAACCACATTCCTTCCCTCACCCACCTTTCTGAAGCGCAGCTACCCATTATCGGACGTATGGTGAATGCCGCCAACGAACTAGCTAAAAAGGAAGGTATTTCTGAAAGCGGATACCGCCTGGCGATAAACTGTGGCAAGGAAGGCGGGCAGTTGGTGCCTCATCTCCATATGCATCTTCTCGGCGGTAAAAAACTCTCAGATGAGCTGGGCTAAAACCATTTGTTGAAATCATTAAAACTGGGGGGTGTACCATGAACCAAGAAACGGAAAAAGCCCTTAAACAATTCTTTTCTGCCCAGAAAAAGCTAAATCAGCTTGGTATTATTCACTCGAGGGAATATCTGGGAGATATTGGCAGGTATCTTTGCCAGGTTATGTATAATTTGGAGCTTCCAAAATCGAGACGGCAAGCTGGCTATGACGGTATGATAGGTACATCTAAAATTCAAGTTAAGATTAATAACTGCCCCATCGGAACCCCGGTAAGATTAAGTGAACCCTTTGAATACGATGAACTTATTGTAGTATTAGGACCTAACTGTTTGTTGAGACCGGAGAATATTCAGGATGATTTTATCTTCTATAGATTCACCAGAGAGGAGACTCTCAAAAAATTCAAAACCCCAAGTGGTAAGTATATCGGTGGGAGAAGCGTATTCGCTCAGGGATACGATAAAGTCTTAAGCCTGACCTAAGAGACTGCCTCTACTTCACCGTCCTTTACGGGACTCTAAAAAGATTAGTAAGCCAGCGATGCTCTTGGCGTCACAAATGGAACCAGAGGTAATAAGACTGGAAATCTGGCTAATCGGCACCCGGCTTAACCTGATACTCCCCGTATCTTCGGCATGGAGTGGACTAGGAACAAGGTCGGTTGCCAGATAAAGATAAAGGTATTCAGTACAGTAACCGGGTGTAGAGTAGAAACCACCCAGCCTCTCCACTTTTCTAGGCAGGTAGCCTGTTTCCTCCTGCAACTCACGACGAACAGCCGCCACCGGGTCTTCTTCAGGGTCAATACCACCGGCCGGTATTTCTAATAGCTCCTTTTCTACCGACTTGCGGAATTGCTTAACCAGCAGCACATTGTCATTAGCATCAATAGCTATAATAGCCACGCAATTAGCGTGTTCTACAATTTCTCTTGTCGTTTCTCTGCCGTTAGGCATTTGTACGGTATCAACCCGTAATTTTACCGCTCGCCCATCATAAACCAGTTGGCTAGATAGCGTCTTCTCCTCAGCCAAATTAGACTCCCACATCTAAATGGTAAATAAGAGCCACTTCATCACAATCAGGGAATTTGGGGCAGCGGTAGCACTCGCCCCAGACCTTGTGCGGCAACTCCGTTTTCTCTACCAGAGAAAAGCCACACTTCTCAAAAAAGGCCGGTTGATAGGTCAGGCAAAAAACAGTAGAAATACCAAGCTCTTTTGCCTCCTCAAGACAGGCTTTTATTAACTGTTCACCTACTCCCTGTCGCTGGCTATCCTCAGCCACAGCCACCGACTTTATCTCAGCCAAGTCTGACCAGCAAACATGCAATGCTGCGCAAGCAATCATTCGACCATCTTGCCTAATAACAAAATAATCCCTGATATTTTCATATATCTCGCTTAGCGGACGAGCCAGCATCTCATCCTTATCAGCAAAGTAGTTAATTAACTTATGCATCTGGGATACGTCACTGATTCTGGCTTTTTCAACTGGATTCAAGTTACTGCTTTCCTTTCAACCTTTGCTCCAGAGAGCCGTAAAAAGAGGTCTCTGGATGAACTCTTAAAAATCGAGCCGTATTGGAGCTATGCTTCACCGTAATACTGGCACCACTTGACAACGGTAAATTTATATGACCGTCAATGCTCAGTGTTGCCTCATGAGCGGTAACAACACGCAGTTTAACTACTGATTTAGCCGGTAACACCATGGTATAAACTGAACTAAGGTGAGGCAGTATTGGTAACAGCAGAAATTCATTAGCCTGCGGATGGAGAATAGGACCACCGGCTGCCAGCGAATAACCAGTGCTGCCAGTGGCAGTAGCCACAATCACCCCATCAGCCTTATAGGTAGTCAACGGCTCACCATCAATGCTGGCTTCCACATAGACTACCCGAGCTATTGCCCCCCGTGCCACCACCACATCATTCAAGGCATAAAACATACGAGGCGTCTCGTTCTCCCCATGTTGAGGGGAAAGCTCTGCTTCAAGTAGAGCCCGCTCATCAATCCAACCTTCCCCCGCTAACAGGGCCGGTAGCTTTTCCATAGCCTCATCAACACTGAGTTCCGTCATGAATCCCAGCTTGCCCAAGTTTATCCCAGTAATAGGGGTTAACCCGGGAAGTACTGCCTGAGCTGCCCGTAGAATCGTGCCATCGCCACCGATGCTAAGAATTAAATCGGTATCTTTTACCTGAGCCCTGGCCTTCTCCCTTTCCCAGGCAGAACATAGCCAAACCGAAATACCTCTAGAGCCTAAAAAATTCTGTAATTCCTTAGCCACGGTATGGGCAGCTTCAATCTTCGGATGGTAAAGAATGCCAATTTGCTTCATAACCTTAACCTACTCCCAACAAAGAAAGCGTAACACCGCCACTTTTAAGCGAGCAATTCTCGCATGCCCTCTGCCTGCTGTTTACACCATCCGTATATAATCCTTAAGTCCCAACCAACACAGAAGTGGCGGATTCCCATCTCAAGATATGGTTTTGCCTCTTCAAAGCTACCTAGTTCCACTCTGGGGTGTACACCCTTCTTCAGAGCTAATCCTATCATGTCTCGCCGTGCCTTTAGCACCTCAGGGTCTTTCCCCTGACCTGGCTTGCCAATGCTTATTGAGTAGTCAGCAGGACCGAATTGAACCATATCTACACCTTTGACCGACAGTATCTCTTCCAAGTTCTCCATGGCGCCTTTTTTCTCAATCATAATGGCAATGACGACTTCGTTCATCGCCTTAGCCCACCCCGCTGAGCCAGGCTCCAGCACATAGCCAACATTTCGCCGCATGCTACAGCCATGGATACCACCAGCCTCAGGTGTCTCCGACCTGACGAGGCGAATACATTTCCTGACCTCTTCCGCAGAACGGCAGTCAGTAAAGAGCAAATTTTGGATACCAGCACCTAGTGCTCTGGTAGCAATAAATCCTCTCGCCTGCTCTTCCACCTTCATCATTGAGGACATGCTGGGAAAGAGCTCAATAGCCCGGCCGAAGTTATCTAAGCCGGCAAGACTCCAAGATGCATATTCTCCGCACAGCTCGATATAATCAAAAGCACCGGAATGCCCGATTACCTCTACAATCTGTGGCGAAGTGGTTATCATGTGCGTGCCTAAGGTTGGTTTACCTTCACTAAGGAGTTCCCTGAGTCTGTTCTTTTTCAACCTTTTCCTCCCTTTCTAGATCCAGGAAAAATGGTTTTTAGTGCTTCAACATCAAAATCCGGCGACTTGCAGAAGTTAATGACCTTTCGTTCTCGGTCTTCTACCTTCTGGCAGGCTTCCGGCACTTCTCGGGCAATCTCACGAGGAATAACGACTACGCCGTGCTTATCGGCATGAATAAGGTCGCCGTTATTAACTGTCAGGCCACCCACCCTTACCGGCTTTCCCGCATCTACCAGATGGTTATAGGCGTGTGATGGAATTACATCAGCAGCAAAAAAGTGAAAACCCAGTGGATGAACCTCATCCAAATCCCTAACACCACCATCAGTAACCACACCAACACAGCCCAAAGCACGGTGAATATTGGCGTTAACCTCACCCCATAAGGAACCAATACATTGAGGCTGGTCAAAATCGTGGATAACGGCTACTCTTGGTGTCGCAGTCTTAACTATATTATCCCAGTGAGCGTGTATTACACGGGCACGTTCCTCCTCAGTTACTGACAGGTCAGCGGTCATAGTCGCCGTGCAGGCGTAGCCCACCATCGGCTCCAGGTCAGGAAAGATACACTTTATTCCCAGCATAAAACCCTGATTTCTGGGTCTTACATTAAAAGTCTCAATGGCATTAGAAATTGCCGGTGTCGGCCAGGCTCTAAGAGCCTCTAATTCTGCTTCAGTCAGTGGTTCCACTTCGGTTCCCCCTTTACTAAATTAACTTTAGGTTTAACTGTTTTATTTACCCAGTTCTTGGGCCAGTATCCACAGATAACTCTAGCTGCCTCCTGCCCCACACTTGTCCTTTGCCGCTTAAAAGAGGCTTCAGAATAAGAAGCAGAGTGAGGAGTGACTACGACGTTATCCATCTTAAGCAGGGGATTATCCAGAGTAACCGGCTCTTTTTCAAAGACATCCAAACCAGCACCAGCAATCCACTTTTCCTGTAGAGCCTTGATAAGAGCTGCCTCATCGGTTACTGGACCTCGAGCGGTGCTGATATAATAGGCGCTTGGTTTCATCTGTTTGAATTCCTTTTCCCCGATTAGATGCCGGGTTTCCTCGTTTAGGGGAGTGTGAACAGAGATAAAATCCGACTCCCTGAGTAGCTCAGGCAGACTCACCAGGGTTATCCCACACTCCTTGGCCAGGGATTTATCCAGATAAGGGTCGTAGCCTAATATCCTTAAATTAAGGCACTGTGCCTTTTTAGCTGTCATTCGCCCAATGTTGCCACAACCTACCAGCCCCAGCGTTTGCCCATAAATTGACACCATTGGTGCCTGAGCTTTCTTGGCTTCAACCCAGTAGCCCTGCTTGACCATATCATTCATTAAGGTCAGTTTTTTAGCACAGGCAAAGAGCAGAGCTAAGGCATGGTTAGCGACTTCCTCAGTACAGAAACCAGGGAGATTAACGACAAGAATACCATTATCGGTAGCCGCCTTGACATCAACCGTATCATAACCAATGCCGTAGCGGACGACTACCCTACACTTTGGTGCTGCCTCCATAACCCGGCGTGTTATCTTACCAATCGCCGTTATTATGGCATCGGCATCTTTAACCGCCTCAACTATTTCATCTTCAACATCAGTATCGACTATCACTATCTTAGCATTCACTTTGGCTAGCTCTTCAGCCTCTTCCTGAACAGGGAAGCGGTCTTGCATTTTGTCCACTCTAACCACTTTAAATTGCCTTTCCGTCAACTTTAGCCTCCTTTTTCAATTTATCTCCGTGGCTCATTATATGGTTGTGCAAAAAAGGTTGTCAAGGTTTCATGCTTGTTGCCAAAGCAAGTCAACCTGCCAGTATAGTTTCATCTATATTGAAAACTACTAACCTTTCCGCTGACATCGGCAAATAGACAGATAGTAACGGTGCGAACATACCTACTTTGACAACCCACAGTACAGGGGACTAAAATTAACTTAGAAAGCAAAGGAGAAGAAAATATGTGCCCTACTAAAGGAATTAACACTGCTGGCCATCTGCCTACGGATACGCGTTTATGGCCACTGAAACGGTATACTGAGATGCATCGCCGCTCACTGGATGACCCTGAGAAATTTTGGGCAGAGGAAGCACGAAAGCTGGACTGGTACCAGACCTGGGAACGAGTTCTGGACTGGGACCCCCCGTATGCAAGATGGTTCGTCGGGGGAAGGCTCAATGCTTCCTTCCAGTGTGCTGACCGCCATGTAAAGACATGGAGGAAAAGCAAGGTGGCAATCTACTGGGAGGGAGAAGCCGGCGAGACCAGAGTGCTTAGTTATTCCACCCTTTTCCGGGCTGTCAACCGCTTTGCCTCGGTGCTCAAGAAGCTGGGGGTTAGCAAAGGAGACAAAGTTGCCCTTTACCTGCCGATGGTTCCAGAACTACCTGTCTTTATGCTCGCCTGCGCCCGAATTGGAGCAGTGCATACGGTAATCTTCTCCGGATTCAGTGCCCAGTCAATAGCCGACAGGGTCAACGATATCCAGGCGAAGGTCATTGTCACCGCCGACGGTGGATATCGCCGCGGCAAGATAATACCGCTTAAAGAAATAACTGATGAGGCGGTAAAACTCAGCCCCTCCGTAGAGAAAGTAATCGTCGTTAAAAGAACAGGAGAGAAAGTGCCATGGACGGAGGGAAAAGATGCGTGGCTTTCCTCTCTGCTTGATGATGCTGAGTCATTGGTAACACCTGAGCCAATGGAATCTAACCATCCGCTATATATCCTTTATACTTCAGGGACAACCGGCAAGCCAAAGGGTATTGTTCACA
The DNA here is from genome assembly GCA_030619865.1 of Dehalococcoidia bacterium. Lineage (GTDB taxonomy): Bacteria > Chloroflexota > Dehalococcoidia > Dehalococcoidales > JAUXAP01 > JAUXAP01. The sequence goes on from JAUXAP010000008.1 coordinate 18,576, forward strand.
GTACCGGTGGCTACCTTGTTTATAATCACTCAGCATACCAGTGGGTGTTTGATATAAAAGAGGAGTCTGTCTTCTGGTGCACTGCTGACGTGGGATGGGTAACCGGTCATAGCTCCATAGTCTATGCCCCCCTTTCCCATGGTGCCGCCATTGTTCTCTACGAAGGTGCACCTGATTACCCAACGCTTGACCGGTGGTGGGATATAATAGAAAAGTATGGAGTGACTATCTTCTACACGTCCCCAACCGCAGTGCGGATGTTTATGCGTTCCGGGGAAAAATGGCTCCAAAAGCATGACCTATCCAGCCTTGAGCTTCTTGGCAGTGTTGGTGAACCGATAAACCCTGAGGCGTGGCAGTGGTATTACAAACATATAGGCAAGGAGAAGTGCCCCATCGTTGACACTTGGTGGCAAACTGAGACCGGAGGTATTATGATATCACCTACCCCTGGAATTGAAGCGATACCACTAAAACCGGGGTCAGCAACCTTCCCTCTTCCCGGTATTGATGCCTCGGTAGTTGATACTAATGGCAAAGAGCTACCAACAGGTCAGACGGGCTACCTCATAATAAAGAAACCATGGCCCGGGATGCTGCTTGATATCTATGGCAATCCAGGGCGCTACCGACGAGCCTACTGGTCACGCTACCCCAACTCATATTACACAGGGGATTTCGCTATGCGCGATGAAGATGGCTACTTCTGGCTGTTAGGCAGAGCCGACGAGGTGCTCAATGTAGCCGGACACCGCATCGGAACGGCAGAGCTTGAGGATGCTGCCATATCTCACCCTGCCGTAGCCGAAACAGCGGTGGCAAGTAAGCCAGACGAGATAAAGGGTGAAGCTATCGTTTTATTCGTTACGCTCAAAGAAGGAGAGTTGCCCTCACCTACGTTAAAGAAGGAAATCAGTCAACACCTCCGTAAGGTTATTGGTCCCATCGCCACTCCAGACGAAATCTATTTTGTAGAATCTATGCCTAAAACAAGAAGTGGCAAGATTATGCGCCGTGTACTCAAAGCAGTAGCCTCAGGACAGAGCCTTGGCGACCTTACCACCTTAGAAAACGAGGCATCAGTCGAGGAAGTGAAGAGAGCATACGAAAAACTAAAAGGAACCAAGTCTACTCCAAAGGAAGCCTGAATTATGTTGGAACGATTGGAAAGAATAGAGAAGCGCTATCAGGAGCTAGAGCAGCAAATAGCTACCCCTGAGATAGCATCCGACCCGAAGCAACTGCAGATATTGGCTCAGGAAAGAGCCGGTATTGAAGACCTATTAATAAAATATAGAGAATATAAAAAAACGGCTAAGTCACTAGAAGAGACCAGAGCAATGCTAAGTGAAGGGCTAGATGAAGACATGGCAGCTTTAGTCAAGCAAGAGATAGAAAAGCTCGAATCACAACAAGACCAGCTACTTCAGGAAATAAAGCTTGCCCTCTTACCCAAGGATGCTAATGATGAAAGAGACATCATTATGGAAATCCGGGCTGGGGCCGGTGGTGATGAGGCCGGGTTGTTTGCTGCTGACCTCTTTCGTATGTATAGCCGTTTTGCTCAATCTAAAGGTTGGGCAATAGACATCATTAATGCTAATGAAAGCGGCGTCGGCGGCTTCAAGGAAATTATATTTGAAGTAAAAGGTAAAGGGGCTTTTAGTAAACTGAAGTATGAAAGAGGGGTACACCGGGTGCAGCGAGTGCCTACTACTGAGTCTTCAGGTAGAATTCACACCTCAACAGCTACGGTAGCTGTTCTCCCCGAGGCAGACGAGGTAGAGGTATCCATCAACCCTGATGACCTTAAAACGGACATCTACCACGCTCATGGTGCTGGAGGACAGCACGTAAATAAGGTAGCCACCGCAGTGCGTATCACCCATTTGCCTACAGGAATAGTAGTCACCTGCCAAGATGAACGCTCACAACTAAGAAACAGGACGAAGGCACTGGCAGTACTGCGAGCCCGACTCCTGGATACAGAACAACGCAAACAAGAAAGGGAAATAAGTAAGCAGCGCCGCTCCCAGGTAGGCACTGGCGACCGTGCTGAAAAGATACGAACCTACAATTTCCCTCAAGACCGCGTTTCTGACCACCGCATCGGCCTAACCCTCCATAATCTACCTCAAATTATGGAAGGGGAGCTCAACGAACTCATTGATGCCCTGACCACCAGTAACCAGGCAAAACAGCTGGAGGAGCAACTGGTGTGACTCTAAAACAGGCACTTACCCGTGCCAGAGAAATCCTGGTCGCTAATAGTATCGAAGATGCCCCTCTGGAGTGCGAATTGCTGCTAAGGCATATCCTGAAAATAAGCCGAGTCCAGCTATACCTAGGCCTTGACCAGGAACTAAGCCCTGAACAAGAGGAAACCTCCTGGAGGCTAATTGAGCGCCGCCTTAGCCATGAGCCCACAGCTTATATAACAGAGCATCGCGAGTTCTACGGACTTGATTTCTATGTTGACTCTAGTGTTCTTATCCCCCGACCTGAAACTGAGCTACTGGTGGAAAAGGCTATCAACTTAGGACAAAAGCACACCGTCTTTACTATAGCTGATGTTGGCACTGGCTGTGGGGCTATCGCCATCACCCTGGCATTAAACCTGCCCAGAGCTAAAATCTATGCTACCGATATATCGGCGCTAGCTCTCAAAGCTGCCCAAATCAACTGCCAAAAACATGGGGTGACCAATAGAATTTGCCTTCTTCAGGGCGATATGCTTGGCCCTCTGCCTGAGCCTGTTGACCTCATAATAGCCAATCTCCCTTATGTTAGAGAATCAGAATTACCCCCTATATGTTCAGTAAATCTTGAACCACCGTTGGCACTAAATGGAGGCTCAGACGGACTAGAAAAGATACGCCAGCTATGCCGCCAGCTAAGTAGCAAGCTCCGCCCTAAGGGCTGTCTACTTCTGGAGATTGGACAGGGGCAAAGAGGAACGGTGACTGCCTTTCTCTGTAGCCTCTTCCCCTCGGCTAAAATAGAAGTCACCCCAGATTTGAGCGGTATAGAGCGGGTGGTAAGTCTAACCCTTACTGCAGTTAACGCTGGAGGGTTTGAGGCCGCTAAGCCTTTTCGGCTTGTTTTTCAGCAATAATCTTCTGAGTGATGTGAGCTGGGGTCTCTTCGTAGTGGCTAAACTCTGCGCTATAGCTCCCTCTGCCCTGAGTTATTGTCTTCAGGTCTATTGTGTAGCGCAAAATCTCAGCTTGTGGTACTTGAGCTTCAATAATATTGATTCCCCCCTCAGGGGTCATCCCTTGCACCCGGGCTCGCTTGGTATTAAGGTCACCAATAATATCACCAGTAAAATCCTCAGGAACCCTCACCTTTATATTCATTATCGGTTCGAGAAGAACAGGTTGCGCCTGAGACAAGCCCTTCTTTAGCGCCCCTGCCCCAGCAATTTTGAAGCATATTTCTGAAGAATCAACCGGATGAAAGCTACCATCATATACCGTTGTTTTTATATCAACAACCGGGTAACGAGCCAGAACTCCCTCCTGGATTGCCTCGTTAACCCCCTTCTCCACCGCTGGTATATAATTTCTAGGTATGGCACCGCCTACTATCTTACCAGCAAACTCACGGCCGCTGCCACGAGATAAAGGTTCCAATGCCAAAAATACATGCCCGTATTGACCATGCCCTCCCGTCTGCTTCTTGTGCTTATACTCAGCCTTGGCTGGTATGGTAATAGTCTCTTTGTAGGGAACTTTGGGAGTTTCTAGCCTGACACCAACACCAAATTTACGCTGCATTTTCTCTGCTGCCACTTCAATTTGAGTTGCGCCGAGCCCTGATAGAACTGTCTCGCCAGTATCAGCTTCTCTGCTCACCTTAAGGGTAGGGTCTTCTTCAGATAGCCGGGATAATGCCACTCCCAGCTTATCTAAGTCAGCCTTGGTCTTAGGATACACTGCTTCACCAAAAATCTGCTCTGGGAACACAATAGGAACAATCCTCACCGGCTTATCCCGACTGCACAATGTATCCCCGGTGCCCGTCACGTTCAATTTGGCTACTGCCCCTATGTCGCCAGCGCTAAGCTGAGATACCGGCTCCTGGGTCTTACCTCTTAAGACAAATAACTGACCAATGCGCTCTGCCTCGTCCTGGGTAGAGTTCCACACCTGAGAATTGCTGTCAATAACACCATTGTAAACCCGAAAGTAGGTAAGTTTACCAACATATGGGTCAGCGCTGGTCTTAAACACCAAGGCAGCTAAGGAAGCGTCTTGACTCGGCTCAACCGTCTCTTGCTTGCCAGAATCGCCAACAATAATTACATCTCGCTCTTTTGGTGACGGCAGATAACTATGCACAGCGTCTAGCAACAACGTTGTCCCTATGTTTTTTGTCGCCGAGCCAACTAAAACTGGCACAACCTTGCCACTTATTGTTGCCTGGCGTAAGCCACCACTGAGTTCCTCCAGACTGAGTTCTTCACCGCCTAGATACTTTTCTAGTAAACTGTCATCAATTTCAGCCACCGCCTCTACCAGCTTCTCACGATAAGAATCAACCTGGGTTTGCAGTGATGAGGGTATATCGCCCTCCTTTGGAGGAGAACCGGTATAGCTCTTCATCGTCAGCAGGTCAACTACCCCCTGAAAATCACTCTGGGCACCTATAGGTAACTGTAACGGTACGCATTTAGAACCAAACTTCGACTGAATCTGCTCCAGAGTTTGATAGAAATCAGCATTCTCACGGTCCATCTTATTAATAAAGATAAGACGAGGGAGGTTAGCCTCTTCACTATATGCCCACACCTGTCCACTACCAACCTCGACCCCAGAGGCAGCACAGACCACAATTACCGTCCCTTCACTAACCCGTATTGCCGCCTTGACCTCGCCAACAAAGTCAGAATAACCCGGGGTATCAACGAGGTTAATCTTAGTTCCCTCCCACTCAAATGGAAGCATAGTCAGATTAAGACTAATCTGGCGCTTTACCTCATCAGGGTCATAGTCTGAGGTAGTAGTCCCATCGTCAACTTTACCCAACCGTGTAATCACCTTAGCCGTAAACAAAATTGATTCGGCTAATGACGTCTTGCCAGCACCAGAATGAGACAATAAAACAAGATTACGAATATCTTCTAACCCATATTGCTGCATCTAATCACCCACTCTCCTTAGCTTATTCCCGTGATATTATAATCATAGTTTACAGATACGGCAAATAATGACCCTTGAATCGATAATTTTCTTCCTTTTCTACCGAGTAACATTTCTTAGCCATCTTTCTACTGTCTCATAAAATTCCTCTGGTAATACCGGAGGATGCTCCATTCCCTCTATAATTACCAGCTCTTTTGGTTCCTTTGCTTGCTGGTAAAGCATTTCTGCCTGTTCAATATCAACAAAGGAGTCTTTGGCGCCCTGAATTACAAGTAGCGGGATTGGTGAAACTTGCTCTACTACTGTTACTGGTTTGGGAAATTCTGGGGAATTATCTAATCTAACCAACGGTTGAAGCACTGTCCTTCCCAACTGGTTACTGAGTAACCAAAATAACCATTTTGCCGTGGATTTAATTATTCCAGCATCAGCAGGAGTGCTAACGGTAATCAAAGCATCAATATCGTGAAATTTTGCGGCATAATAAATGCCCTCAATGCCGCCTAAAGAAAATCCTACCAAGACAATTTTTTTATATCCCCTATCTCTGGCATAATCTACAACCGCCTTTACATCGTAAAATTCCGTTTGACCATCATAAACACCAAGACTATCTCCATGCCCACGAAAATCAAAAGTTATTATATCCCACCACTTAGATAGTCTTTGGGAAAGTTCTTTAATATAAGGTCTTTGTTTGTTCCCCATAAAACCGTGAGCCAGTATGCAAACGTTTGATCGACCGTATAAAAAATGGCTCACGCTTATAGTTACATTATCTTCAGTAAGTAATGTAAGTTCCTTAATACTAATTATCTCCTCAGTGATTCCAGGAGATGAAATACATCCGCCCACTACAACTAATCCAGCAAGAATCATTCCGACGATAAGTAATTTCCCTCTTTTCATTATTCAATTATTAAAGCCCCCCTTAAGATCACCTTTTAGTCCGCCGAGGTCGGCGTCTCCTTCTAAACAGGGACATAAACCATAACAAACCAATTATGCCAAAGAAGGGAAACGGTTGAGCTGAAGTGCCCCCGCCGGTTTGGATAGCGGCGGCGGGAAGCGCAGTAGGTACTTTTGATGAGATTATAGGCTCTGCGGATACTTCGTAGGCAGCTAGCCCAGCATCGATAAACTCTCTAGGTACCGCGCCCAGAGAGTTATTTCTACCTGTCGCCTCAGCCCAGACCCATCCCAACTCACCCCCTAGCTTAAAAAACATGGTTGCCCTTTTATAATCAGGCAGGTAGACCAACGCTGCAGTATGACCATCGCCGATTGCTATAGCTGAGCGGTAACCAGCACCTTTATACATAACCGCTAGCAGCACAGCACTGTCTTCACAATCACCGTAACTAACTCCGTCTTGGCTAATAGCCGTAGCCAGCTCATCCGCATTCTGGGCAAACTCTTCACATCGAAACTGGTCTACATCAGTGGCGTAGCCTACCCTACTCTGGACAAAGCGAAATATCGCTTCTGCCCTCTGTATTCGGTCGGTGTATTTTTGTCCAATCTGTTCACCAAAACTGTAAGCCAGGTCAGCATTCTCTCCCAAACTCTCAAAGGCTATAACCGGACGAAAAGTTGTCTCAGTTACTTGATAAAATCCGTCTTCGCCGGCGGCTCTGGTTCTGCATATTTCCCAGTCATCAAATAGCTCACCATTTACCTCATGGAAACTGGCGGATGGAGTTGCTGACACATAATTGGTAGCGGCCAGCCCAGCCGACATTATCAACATTAAGCTAAGTAGGAGCTCAATTCTCTTCATAGTGGCCCTGTCAGTGCGGCGTGGAGTATCAAGCCAAAGAAGACGAGATAGCCAAAGACATAAATGCCTATTGCCACCGGACTTTTGTTGATGCTGACAAATGGGATTCTGGGTGTTAGTTTATCAACAATATGGAATAGAGCTATTCCAACAAGCAGGCTGACTACGAAGCTTATGGCTAAAACACCCCATGTTCTAAAATCAAAGATGTAGCCTATTATTGGGGGTACGACCGCAGTCAGCGCGGTAATAGCACCATGGATAACAAGACCAACCAAGATGAAAAAACCGGCAATAAATAACCCGGTGGCAACAGGATTTTCTCCTATACGCTGGCGCTGGTGAATACTGGGGGTAAGAGCATCTAGTGTTCTAATCCCAAGCCAGGCAAGGAGAGTGGAGACGAAAACCAGCAATATTACTTTAGCTATCCATATCAGAACAATTATCCAGTAAGGGGCAACTAAACCTAGCTCATCCATATTAAAGTCCCTCCTCTAGGGTGGTTTTAACAGCACTTTATTTAGCGCCGTATTTATCATAAAAAACGATTTCAGAAAGTTCTTTTCTCGACGTTGGTCCAGGTTCCTGGTCAGGGTAACCCAATGGAGCCATCGTAACCACACAAAAACCTTGTGGTACCCCCAGAATACTGGCTACCTTTTTAGCATCAAAGGCTCCAACATACACCATGCCTAAACCCAGGGAGTGGGCAGCCAGTACCAAGTTCTGCATAGCCAGTGCTACATCAAACATACACCACCAGTCCCCCTTATCAGTAGCCGGCTCTTTTGGCTCCCGGATGTAATGGCCCGTCTTCCCCAGCTCAGCACAAGCGACAATCACCACTGGAGCGTTCCTAATAGCTTCGGTAGCACGATTAGGTCTATTTGATACAGCAAGTACTGTGTCGGCAAGTTTATTCTTCACATCACTATCCCGCCCAACAACAAATCGCCAACATTGACTGTTTGCCCACGATGGTGCCCAACGAGCCGCTTCCAAAACAAGCTCTAAAGTTTTATCATCTACCGGGGTTGTCTTATACCGGCGAATGCTTCTCCTAGTTTTAATTGCTTCCAGAACATCCATTGCTTTCCTCCTTCATTCTTCCCAGGCACCTTTACCAATAAGAGGGACAAAACGGCACCCTCCCAAATTCTGAACCTTGTTTCTCTTTTTGCGTCTGGTAATTTTACATAGCTCTTGCGTATAACGTGAACCTACCGGGACTACCAGTCGCCCCCCAATTGCCAACTGAGCGAGAAGGTCGGTTGGCACCATGGGAACACCAGCAGTAGCTATTATGGCATCGTAAGGTGCTTCATCTTTCCAACCCAGGGTCTCCTCAGCTATATGAACTGCAATATTCGTATAGCCCAGGCTATCCAACACACGCTTAGCGGTTTCAGCAAGAGTCGGCAGACGCTCTACTGTAACCACCGACTGAACTAACTCAGCGAGAATGGCCGACTGATATCCACTGCCCGTTCCTACTTCCAGCACCTTTTCACTACCAGTAAGTTCTAGCTCCTCAGTCATAAGGGCAATAATAAAAGGTTGTGAAATTGTCTGGCCTAAACCTATAGGAAGCGGACTATCTTCATAGGCTAAGTGCTGACTCTGTGGTGGCACAAAACGTTCCCGAGGAATGCGAGCCATTACCGCTAATACCCGCTTATCTCCAATCTCACTACTAAGGTGCTCAATTAACCTGGCTCTTGCTGCTTCAAAGTCCATAATGAAGTCTACTACCAGAATGAGGCTAGGATAAAACCAAAGCTAACACGACGAGAATAACCAGAAGTATCCCGGCCAGAATACCAATTGTCCGCAACTCAATAGCTATGTAGGGATACTGAACAATGGCTGGTTTTATCACCGGGGGTGGTGTACTCACCGAAGGTGCTGACACACTAGGACGGGAAGGGGGTTTAGGAGTTTCAGTAACCACTTGCGGTTGGGCAGCTACAGTGGGAAAACGCTGCCTCTCCCTTCTTCTCTTACTTCGAGACGAACGCTTCCCTTTACCGTGCCGTGATTTACCAGGCATATTAAAACCTCCCTACGGAAGCTTCTCAATCAAACTTCACTCAGGCTACTTAGCCCTGGGATGAGATTTCTCATAAGCGCGTCGGATATGTTCTGTAGTAAGATGAGTGTAAACTTGTGTAGTTGAGATGTTGGCGTGCCCCAGTAATTCCTGGACTGACCTCAGGTCAGCCCCACCATTCAACATATGAGTAGCAAAGCTATGCCTCAGAGTATGTGGGGTAATCTCAGCTCCTAGCCCGGTTGATTTAGCGTATCCCTTTATTATTTGCCAAAGTCCCTGCCTTGTCAGCCTCTCGCCCCGCGCATTAAGGAACAGAGCCTGCTCAGTATCAGCACGTGCCAGGCGAGGACGACCTTCTTGCAAGTATTCCTTTATGGTCAGAACGGCTCGAGGAGCAATGGGAATAATCCGTTCTTTATGCCCTTTACCAAAGCAGCGCACATCACCACTATCTATGTTTACATCACCCAAGTTTAAAGATACCAACTCACTCACCCTCATGCCGCTGGCATATAATAACTCAAGCATTGCCCTATCCCTCTTTGCTTCTGGAGTAGACAGCTTGGCCGGTTGCTCCAGCAAAAGCATAGCCTGACTGACTGAAATAGGTTTAGGTAATGACTTTCCCATCTTAGGCGAACCTATATTCTGCATTGGGTCGTCCTTAATATTACCTTCAGCTACCATAAACTTAAAGAAGGACTTGGCAGCAGCTACCTTGCGGGCTTTCGTGGTAGCAACATAGCCCCTCTCATTAAGATTAAGTAGATAGCTCAGCATCCCCTGTCGGCTAAAATCAGCCCACGATGGAGCAAGACTACGCTTGGCAGCCTCTTCTTCAATAAAGCTAGCTAATTGATAAAGGTCATTACGGTAAGCAACTACTGTATTTTCAGAAAAGCCCTTTTCCACAGCCAGATAACTTAGAAAGCTATCAATATCCTCTTTCACCATACCTCCTGACTACTAAATAATATAATAACCCTGCCCCTTCATCCTTTCCCTAGTAAACAACCATTAGGGTAACTTGTTATATTTTAACATAACTAATAAATTAGCAAAAGGCTTACTCATATTTGGAAAAGGCTAGCTCCTCTCGGGTGATAATTTCAACAAGTGCTGGCTGCCCCGCATCTACCGCTTTCTTCGCTCTTTGGAGCGCTGGAATAATATCATGTGGCTGTTTCACCTTTTCGGCATAGCCTCCGAGTCCTTCAGCAACTTTGGCGTAGTCTCCAGAAAGACGATTGAGATTATAGCGTTCAGAAGCTATCGGATACCTTTCCCTATATCCCCCAAGGCAAGAGTTATTTAAAAGGATGGTCATAATAGGGATTCTCTCCCTAACCGCTGTCTCAAAATCCATGCCTACCATTCCAAAAGCAGCATCACCCATAACGTTAACCACTGTTTTATCTGACCTGGCTAGCTTGGCGCCCATGGCAAAGCCCAGTCCTGCACCCAGCGTAGTCGTTTTACCCCAACCGATATAGCCCCCCGGTATAATACATTCGTAGAAAGGAACCATCTGGTCTCGCGGGTTCCCAGAGTCATGGGTTATGATTGTTTCCTTCCTATCTAATACCTGCATAATGTCCCAGATTACCCGATAGGGGTTAATAGGAACCTCATTAGAGGTAAGCTTTGGCATCCACTCCTTCAACCATTCGACTTTGACCGCCTTAATCTCTTTGGCAACTGCAACTTTTCCTTTTCTACTTTCGGAACCGATTTGTTCTTTGACTTCATCGATAAGTTGCCCCAGAACTAGCTTGGCATCTCCTATAATGGCGTGCTCTATAGAGTAGTCTTTGTTTATATCACGTTCATCTACAGTTGACTGCATAATGACTTTGCCAGCAGGAATAGGAGTTGTGAACATCTCCTTTGTGCAGCTGGAACCAATGGCAAATACTAGGTCAGCCTTCTTTAGAAAGTGCATCACCATTTTGGGGCGGGTTAGTCCACCAGTTCCAAGAGATAACGGATGATTCTCAGGAAAAGCACTCTTACCTTGCATTGTCGTGAATACTGGAATCTGAAGCAACTCAGCCAATTCACGTAGCTCATCCCAGGCGCTGGCGTAAAGAACTCCATTTCCGGCACGGATGACTGGATTCTTGGCTGTTATCAGAGCCTTAGCTACTTTCTTCACATCGCTGGGGTCTCCTGCAGTCTTAACGGTTTTTACCGGCTTGTACTGAAACGTGGTATCGTCAAATTCTTCCTGTAATACATCCAGCGGAAACTCAAGCATTACCGGGCCCGGCCGCCCCATTCTAAGGTAACTAAAGGCGCGTCTCATCATCTCTGGCACCCGATCCGCAAAGTTGACCATATCCACCCACTTGGTTATTTCCTGGTAGTTTTTCACCGCCATGAAATTTGGAGGTGTTAATTGATGCCGCCAAAATCCACCGGGTAATACTAGAATCGGTACAGAGTCAGCAAAGGCTTGGGCTACACCTGAAAAAGCATTTTCAGCTCCTGGCCCATGCTGGACTATGCAGACACCCGTGCGTTTACCATTTGAAGTTCGGGTAAAACCGTCGGCAATGTTCACCGCTACCCGCTCTGTCCTGGCTTTTATGAATCTGACGCTTTCTTCGGCTAATGCTTCTATTATAGGGTTGTGCGGGAAACCGGTGGCAAACTCTACCCCTTCCATTTTTAGGATTTTGGCTACGGCAGTTTTACCCTTCATTTGGTTTCTGCCTTCTTTGTCAGGGTTTGGATGGCTGCTTTCACCCCTGCGCCTGGCTCCACTGGGTAGCTTTCTGCAGCCAGCACTTCCTCTAGAGCAGATAAGAAGAGTAGCACGTTCTCTCCAGTGGATGAATGTCCCATAAGCCCAATACGCCAGATGCGTCCTTTCAACGGCCCCAAACCCCCACCGATCTCAATGCCAAACTCGTTGAGAAGTTTCTGCCTCACTCGCAAGTCATCGACGCCTGATGGTATACGTACTGATGTCAGTGTGCTTAACCGATGACCTTCCTGAGCGTGCAGTGTTAATCCCATAGCTTCAATCCCGGCTTTGAGAGCTGAGCCATGCCTGAGGTGACGCTGCCAGCGGGCTTCCAGCCCCTCCTCCGCGATTAGGACGAGAGCTTCGTGTAGGGCATATATCATGCATATAGGAGCCGTATGGTGATAAAACCTTCCCTCGGACCAGTAGGAGGAGAGCAGCGAGAGGTCGAGATACCAACTCTGTACCTTACGGGTGCGTGCCTCTACCGCCTCCATGGCTTTTTGATTAGCTGTAAAGGGGGCAAGACCTGGGGGACAGCTTATACATTTCTGCGTGCCACTGTAGCAAATGTCAATGCCCCAGTCATCCACAGCCACCTCCTCTCCACCTAGGGATGTAACGGTGTCCACTAAGAGAAGGGCTTCATATTGCTTGGCTAGCTGGGAAGCCTCGGTGAGGGGCTGGAGGATACCCGTAGAGGTTTCGGCGTGAACCAATGCCAAGAGTTTCACCCGTTTCTGAGCTTTCAAGGCAGCTTCAATGGTTTCAGGTTCAACGATTCTGCCCCACTCTGCAGTCACTTGGATCACTTCAGCACCACATCTTAGCGCATTATCTACCATCCGTTCTCCGAAAAGACCGTTGACTCCTATGACAGCAACATCCCCTGGTTCTAAGAAGTTACAAAGGCCGGCTTCCATTCCAGCTGACCCTGTACCAGAGATGGGAAAGGTAAGCCTATTCTCCGTCTGAAAGAGAGTGCGAAGGAGTTTCACGGTATCATCCATTATATTAAAAAAGTACGGGTCTAGGTGTCCCACCATTGGTGCCAGCATAGCCTGCTGGACACGAGGGGAAATATTACTGGGTCCAGGACCCAAGAGAATCCGGTATGGCGGATTTAGGTATTGGTATGAAGGATCAGACATAAAGAACCACCCCCTTTTCTACTATTATAGGCATATAGGCATCTTTGAAGTGATGATGATGCATATTCTAAATAGCCTGGATACCTTTGTCAATCACTTTCATTTATGTCTCTCATGCTTACATGGAAGAAATCTGCAGATATATAGCCAAAGTGGATTGCAAACTCTGCTCAGCAGTAGTATACTGTGAGCGTAGTATAAGAGACGGTTCTTCGCAAAAATAACTCGAATATTCGGCTTTCAGGAGAGAGGTGTTAATGCTACTACCTGAAGAAGGCAAGGCTCAATCAACAACCTCGGCAGATAGTATGAAAACCGAGGTTTTTTCATTATCAACAGCCAAAGCTAAATCTCTGTCTATTGAAGAAATGAAGGCGATAGCCAAGAGACTGCGCCGCTACATTATTTCTATGACAGGGAAGGCAGGTAGTGGCCACCCCGGTGGTTCCCTGTCAGCAGTAGAGATTGTTACCGCTCTTTATTTCAGGATACTGCGACATAAGCCAGCAGAACCCCAGTGGGCAGATAGGGATAGGTTTATCCTGAGCAAAGGACATGCTGCGCCTCTGCTCTATGCTGCCCTAGCCGAGTGTGGCTATTTCCCGATAGATGAATTACTCACGCTAAGACAACTAGACAGTTGTCTCCAGGGTCACACCGATTGCACAGTTACCCCAGGGGTGGAGATGTCAGCCGGCGCTCTGGGGCAGGGACTATCCTTTGCCATTGGTGTCACTCTAGCCGGTCGTCTCAACTCACAGAAGTACAGGGTATATGTGCTACTGGGGGACGGCGAGTGTGATGAGGGACAGGTATGGGAAGCGGCTATGGCCGCCGCTCACTTTAAGGTGGACAACCTGGTGGCTATCGTGGATAACAACGGACAGCAGATTGATGGTTGGAATCGTGATGTAATGAACCTTGACCCCTTTAATAAGAAATGGCAAGCCTTCGGCTGGCAGGTTATTGAAGTCGATGGTCATGACCTCACCCAACTTATTGATGCTTTTGAGCAGGCAAAGCAAGTTAAAGGGAAACCAACCGTCATCATTGCCCACACCATTAAGGGCAAAGGGGTCAGCTTTATGGAAAATAACCCCGATTTTCACGGCAAAGCACCCAATGCTGAGCAAGTAGAGATAGCACTAAAGGAGCTGGAGTAGAAATGCCCAAGGAAGCTTCTACAAGGGAAGCTTATGGCAAGACCCTGGTTGAACTAGGTAGGGAGAATCCAGATATTGTGGTGCTGGATGCTGACCTGTCCCGGTCAACTATGACCCATTTTTTTGCCAGTGAGTTCCCTAATCGCTTCTTTGACTGTGGTATCGCTGAGCAAAATATGGTAAGTATTGCCGCTGGACTGGCAGCCTCCGGCAAAATACCATTTGCCAGCACCTTCGCCGTTTTCCTCCCCGGCCGTTGCTTTGACCAGGTTCGTATGTCTATTGCTCAACCCGGATTCAATGTTAAGCTAGTTGCCACTCACGGTGGCATCAGTATTGGTGAGGACGGTACCTCACACCAAGCTGTTGAAGACCTAGCTCTAATTGGCTCCCTGCCCGGTTTTACAGTGATTGTCCCCGCTGATGCTATTGAAACTGTCCAAGCAGTAAAGGTAGCTGCGGCTAACTATGGGCCCTTTTACATCAGGCTGTGCCGTCCCAAAATACCTTTGGTCTATAATGAGAGCTACCGCTTCAACCTGGGTAAGGCAGTAAGTATGAGGCAAGGCAAGGATGCCACTATTATAGCTATTGGTCTCATGGTAGCAGCCGCTCTCGAAGCTGCTGACAACCTGAAGCAAGAAGGTATTGACTGCAGCGTACTGAACATGTCTACCCTAAAGCCCATTGATAAGGCAGCCATTATTAAAGCAGCAACTGACACCGGAGCCATAGTTACCGCTGAAGAACATCTGGCGCACGGCGGACTGGGCAGTGAGGTAGCCCAAGTAGTAGCTAGGCATCATTCGGTGCCTATGGAGTTTGTGGCTATTAAGGACACCTACGCTAAATCCGGTAAACCTGCTGAGCTTCTACAAAGGTATGGACTCACCGCTAAAGACATTGAGCAGGCAGTGAGGTCAGTAGTAAAGAAAAAGGTGAGTTAGATACCACAGGGGAATGAGAAACACAGCCTAACACACAACGAGCCGGTTAACATCCTCTGGAATAGAATTCAAGGATTACTCACCTCGACACGTGCGCTACGCCTAGTCCTGAGGAAATGAGTAAAACCTACCAGGCAAGGCAGCCCCATACTGTAGGCCACAAACACTCCGGGAACTCCCAGCCACCAGCACACCAGCGGTAGCGGGATAAACAGAACGCAACTAGCTAGAGTTACATTCTTCTTGATTAAGAGAGTGGCTAACGCTGGTCCAGCCAAGATTAGCATTGGCTGAGTGATTAAGGCTAGCAGCACACCAATAGTAGTTGCCTCCCCTCGGCCACCCCTGAAACCACTAAAGATTGGCCAATTATGACCGACAACCGCAGCTACGCCGGTAAGCAGGAGAGCTGCCTGAGGCAAACTGGCTAACTGAGCAATAAAAATCGCCAGCACCCCTTTACCAGCATCAATGAAAAATATGCTTATCCCAGCTTTAGCCCCTAGCTCATGAAAAGCATTACGGGCACCCATATTGCCATCACCCATTTGCCGAATATCTCCGCCCTTAAGCCAACGCCCGGCAATATAAGCGGTGGGAATAGCGCCAAGAAAGTAACCCAATAATACTATCAGCCAGGACATATTTATCCTCCCCTTGGTGCCGGGAGTGGGACTCGAACCCACAAGGATTGCTCCGGCGGATTTTAAGTCCGCTGCGTCTGCCTATTCCGCCACCCCGGCCTTGAAGTTATTGTAGATGTTAGCGGTATGAGCGTCAAGCTTTTTGCTAGTCTTTGTGCCTGCTAATTCAGGGGCTCTTGACAAATACAGCCTTGTCAGCTAAATTATCAACACCCGAGTTATGTCAACATTGCTAACAGGAGTTTGCCATGGTTGAATATATGATAAAGTTCTTTGTTTCTGGGTTCGTTTACCCCGGTATTTTGTGGAACCAGGTACTCTTGGGGATTGGCTTAGGTGTAGTTTTCGGTGCCATCTGGTTTGCTCCCTACTGGACACCAATCCTTAAAAAACCATGGGCATGGGCAGTCCTCGCTGGCAGTGCCATTTTAGCCTGGACAGCGGCTGCCTTTATTCAAATACCACTGCAAATCTTGACTGGCCAAGCATTAAACCACTTCTGGAGCCAGGAAGTTTTGACACGCTGGATTCTGCTTGCGGGAATACCACAAATTCTCCTCAGCGGACTGGTTCAAGAGGGGGCAAAGCTAGTCCCAATAGTTGCCTGCTGGTGGCGCAGTGGCCGGAATATCGACCCTAAACTGGGATTGGCTATTGGGGCTGTGGCCGGGTTAGGCTTTGGTGTTTTTGAGGCGGTTTGGGCGCATAATACCGTTTTTACCGCTGGCTGGAGTTGGGAAGCAGTGCAAACCAGCGGTTTAGTGGCACTGACTCCATTTTGGGAGAGGTTTTCCACTGTGGCCTTGCATATCGCGCTTAGTGCACTAGCCGGGTATGGTCTAGCCAAGGGCTGGGGTTGGCAGTCTTACCTAATAGTCTCGTTTCTCCATGGCCTGACGAATTATGGGGCTGTTCTGCTCGCAGCTCAGGTTTTTACTATCGTTCCGCTAGAAATTTATGTCTCTGTGATTGCGGTATCAGTAACCGGTGTCGCCCTCTGGCTTCGCTGGAGAAAATCAGAGGCTGTCACTCAAGAATAGTGTATCTTCTGGAGAAATAGAAAGAAACCCCCATCTCGGTAGGGGTCTCCTGAAATACAACTGGAGGCGACGACCGGATTCGAACCGGTGAATAGCGGTTTTGCAGACCGCCGCCTTATCCACTTGGCTACGTCGCCCCAAAAACCTGCTTTTATCCTATCCTGTGCCCTATTATAACATAGCGGTAACTGACCTGAAAAGATGAGCCACTAGCCGTAAGAGAACGCTCCCTTATTCATGTTGTTGACAAAGTCAGGTGTACAGACTAGGATTTTTGAAGTCGTGCTAGATGGAGACAAAGGTGACAGGAAAAATAGACGATAAGAAAGCAACCCCACTTCTAACTCAAACCAGAAGACGGCTGCGCCAATTTAACCTTCGGGCAAGAAAGGGACTGGGGCAGCACTTCCTTATTGATGAAGAAGTGCTCAAGCTTATTATTTCAGCAGCCGAACTTACTACTACCGATATTATTATGGAAATAGGACCCGGTCTTGGCATGCTGACCAAGGAGCTAGCCAAGCAGGCCGGCTGGGTGATTACTGTTGAGCTAGACAGTAAACTGGTTGCCATTTTAAAACAAACCCTAGCTTCTTTCAGTAATGTTGCCATCATCAATAAGGATATACTTGAAATTGACCCGGCAACTTTACTCAGAGAGCAGAAGGCAAGATTTCCCGCGGTAATAGATAGTCCTTTTAACTACAAGGTAGTAGCTAACCTCCCCTATTATATTACCTCCCCCATCCTGCGCCATTTCCTTGAGGCTTCGGTTAAGCCTCAAATTATGGTAATAATGGTGCAAAAGGAGGTAGCTGAGGCTATTGTGGCTGAGCCTGGTCAGATGAGTGTGCTGAGTATTAGTGTGCAATTTTACGGGAAACCAATGATTATCAGCTATGTACCAGCTCAATGTTTCTATCCAGCACCAGAGGTTGACTCGGCTATACTACGAGTTGAGCTATATTCCCAGCCAGCAGTGGCGGTAACAGATGCAACGAGCTTTTTCGAGCTGGTGCGGGCTGGTTTTAGTGCTTCCCGCAAGCAGATAGGTAATTCCCTAGCCCAAGGCCTGAGACTACCAAAGGGTGAGGTTTTACCCTTATTGGAAAAAGCAGGGATAGTACCGCAGCGGCGAGCTGAAGCCTTAACCCTTGACGAGTGGGCACAACTATGGCAAGTATTTACCCGGGCTGGTGAATCGACATGCTGACCATTCAAGCACCAGCCAAGTTAAACTTGACCCTTGAGGTTCTGGCTAAACGCCAGGATGGCTTTCATGAAATCCGCAGTGTTATCCAGACCATAAATCTATGTGATAGCCTCCGTTTCCAGTTGAGCCAGAATATTGAGTATAAGTGTGATGCGCTGAACTGGATTTCAGAAGAAAGCTTGGTATCCAAGGCAACTGGCTTACTTCAAGGCGTTACTGGATGCACGAAAGGGGCAGTAATAGAAGTCAGCAAGCGTATCCCTCTGGTGTCGGGATTGGGCGGAGATAGCAGCGATGCTGCCGCTACTTTACGTGGGCTTAATAAGCTCTGGGGATTGAGTTTATCACGAAGAGAATTGCTTAAACTAGCCCCGCAGTTAGGTTCGGATGTAGCCTTCTTTCTTTATGGAGGCACAGCTCTCGTCAAGGGTAAGGGTGAAATGGTAATTCCTTTGCCCCCGTTACCTCAAATGTGGGTTGTTCTAGTAGTTCCACATACACCCAGGCTGCCAAGAAAGACAGAACAACTTTATGCCAGTCTTAAAGCCAGCCACTATACTCAGGGGCAGATTACAGAGAGGCTGGTAGAAAGGTTAAGAGAAAGTGGAGAATTTACCCCTTCTCTCCTGTTCAACACATTTGAGAACGTAGCCTTTGCCACATTCCCTGAGCTAAGTGTTTACCGGGAGTATATGATGAAAGCCGGTGCCACTGATGTTCACCTGGCCGGGTCGGGACCAACCTTATTTACTCCGGTAAAGGGCAAAACTCAGGCTGAGGAGCTGTATTTGCGTCTTCAACAACAAGGACTGGAAACCTATCTAACCGAGACTTTAGCCACGATAGAAAAGATAGAATGAATAATCTATAATCATAAGATAAAACTTAGTAGAGGAGGCATCAAATGGAAATCAGAACAGAGAAAAATCTGCAGACTGCCTTTGCTGGGGAAAGCCAGGCTAACCGCCGCTACCTGTTCTTTGCCGAGAAGGCAGAGAAGGAAGGTTATACCCAGGTAGCCAGACTATTTCGGGCTGTGGCTGAGGCGGAAACAGTTCATGCCCACAACCACTTTAACGCTATGGGTGGAGTTGGCTCAACCAAGGAGAACCTGCTAGCCGGTGTCGTTGGGGAGCATCGTGAATTTACCAGAATGTATCCCCCTTTTATTGGGGATGCTGAAGCTGAAAATAATAAGATCGCTCAGGTTACTTTCGAATATGCCAACGAGGTAGAGCAAATCCACCACGACCACTTTCAGGAGACACTTAAAGCTGTTGAGGCGGGTCAGCAACTCAAGGACGAGCCCTATTTTGTCTGCCAGGTCTGTGGCAATACTGCAGCCGGGGAAGCCCCTGAGAAATGCCCGGTATGTGGCGCCCCCCGCAGTAAATTCAAGCGTGTGGAGTAGGTGGAGAAGGTGTCCAGAGCCAAGCGCTTGGGCCTTGTCGTCCGAAACTAAGGAAAATCCTATTGATAATGTATTCTACCCTAAGGGCAGGCTATTACTAGGCTTAATCCACCCACCCTTCAACTAAGTCTATCTCGCCCTCTTTAGTCGTTATCCTTTCATCCAGTCTAGCGTCGTGCAGCAAATCTAGTACCTCTTTGATACGGGGACCGGGGGTTATGCCCATCCTTTTTAAGTCGTTACCGGTAAGTGACGGTCTGATATAGCGGAGCTTATCGAGGAAAAACTGGATGTGCTGGTAAATCACGAGGGAGTTGCAGGCCAACAAATTAGCTGTAATTGCTGATAAAGAATAGTCGTGGAGGAAACGGTAAATACTGCTCGGCCGGGGTCCAGGTTGAGCCAGCCAGTCAAGCTCAGCTTTAAGATTATGGGTATCCTTCAAAATTTGAGCAAGGGCCTTAGATAACCTGAGCTGTGAAATCAGGTGCTCACTTTCCTTTGCGTTCAAGCGGTAAGCTAAAAGGGCTAGGTAGAGTCCAACCGATGGCGAATTAGGGGAGATTAGCTCCCGAGCCTGCTCAAACTTTTCAGCCAGCCAATCATCGCCCTTTAGTGCCGGGTGCAGTTTTGGTAACACCTTTAGCTTCTTAGCGCGGAGGAGGACTTTCTCTGGAAACTCCTCTTCTAAGACAAGTTCCAGCTCATGTCGTATTCGGTCGCCACTAATAGTATCTAGCATAGATACATTTCGTTTAAGCAACTTTAGGCTATTTTCCCCCAGTTGGAAGTTCAGCCGCTGCTCATAACGCAACCCACGCCAAATACGAGTGGCATCATCAGCAAAGCTGTTTTCATGTAGAACACGGATAAGTTTATGCTCAAGATCATCCCTGCCCCCATACAGGTCAATCAATAGGCCGTAGCGATTGGGGTTAAGCATAACAGCCATAGCGTTGATGGTGAAATCACGGCGGAATAGGTCATCCTCAATAGAGCCGGGGCTCACGCTGGGTAGCGCCCCGGGCTCAACATAGGTTTCTGAGCGGGCAGTGGCTAGGTCAACGCTCCATTTATCCCACTGAAGCTCAGCCGTACCGAAGCGACGGTGAGTTATAATTCTCCCTTGACGAACCTGGAGTAACTGCTCTGCCAGGTTTATGGCATCACCTTCCAATACTAGGTCAAGGTCAAAGTTAGGGCGTCTGAGGAGTAGGTCACGAACTACACCACCGACAAGATATAGGCTCTGCCCTTGATTGGCAGCTAGCTCCCCAGCCACTCGCACAAAGTTAACTAACTCAGACGGCAGTTGTCTTCCAATTTTGCTGGCTAAACTAACAATCTCTGGCATTTCTCTTTTTATCTATGGCGACTTAACCTGAATTATATCACAGGTCGTTATTGAATGCATCTTACATTGACCGTAGGTTCTGCAACTGATAGGCTTAATTAAGCAAGATGAAACCCGAATTAAAAGAAACTACCGAACGTTTGGGTTCCGCTCCCTTGGGTAAACTACTCCTCAGCTTGAGCTTGCCCGGAATGGCGTCAATGATAACCATGGCTCTCTATAATATCATTGATACCTTCTGGGTAGCGCGACTGGGATATCAAGCCATCGCCGCCCTGACCATTGTTCTACCTTTTCACGTATTGGTTATCGCCATCAGCGTTGGCTCTGGTATCGGCATCAGCGCCCTTGCCTCTCGGCGTTTCGGTGAGAGAAACCTTGAGGCTATCAACCAAGTCGCCGGGCAGGTTTTCCCGCTTGCCGGGCTCTCCAGTGTTATCTTCCTGATGGCTGCTGTTTTCTTTGCAGAACCTATTCTAACTATCTGTGGAGCAACCCCGGATATTATGGACTTTGCTACGCAGTACCTGACAGTTATTGGCTTTGGCATGCCTTTCATCTTCTTTATGATAATGGGGGGTAGCTTGTTGCGCGGTTCAGGGGATGCTATTAGACCCATGGCATTTATGATTACTGCCACCATCATTAACATTATCCTGGACCCCTTTCTCATCTTTGGCATCGGTCCTTTCCCTGAAATGGGTGTTCGTGGGGCGGCTCTGGCTACGGTAATCGCCCAACTAATCGGCGCCGGACTCACCTTTTATTACATCGTGGCACGCAAGTCTGCTTATCGAATAGGGCTACACAATCTTAGGCCTAATCTACCGATAATACGTGATATTTACCGTGTTGGCTTTCCCTCAATGGTCTTAGAAATTATGGAAAGCGTGGTCTTTGCCCTATTCAACTATGTTGTTTCAGCGTTCGGGTCATTAGCCCTAGCCGCTGTTGGCATCACCATACGTATTGTTGACCTAGCCTGGATGCCCATGTGGGGTGTCTCCCAGGGACTTTTACCCATTGTGGGCTTTAACTTTGGGGCTCGCCTCTGGGATCGTTTGTGGCGGGCGGTTAAGTTAGCTTCAGGTGGTCTTATGTTGGTCACGGGTGTGGCCTTAGTGCCATTGCAAATCTTTGCCCCCGAGCTTATTGGCATCTTTAGTGATGACCCGGAATTGATGGTTATCGCTGTGCCCGCTATGCGTATCTTCCTGTCAACACTGATTATTGTAGGCCCGTCGATTTTGTTTATCACCACTTTTCAGGGCTTGTCCAAGGGTAAAGAAGCTTTGGTCCTCTCACTAATCCGTCAATTAATTTTCTTTGTTCCGTTATTGTTTCTCCTACCTCGAATTTTAGGGATAAACGGTATTTGGCTGTCAGTACCGATTTCAGATATCCTCGCCTTTATTGTATCAGGGCTATGGCTCTTCAGAGAGTATAAGCTACAGCAGCGAACAGGCGCACGGTCTACTGTTCCTGTCCCGGAGGCTAACCCCAAGAACTAAACACCTCGGCTAAACCTCCTATTTGTTTACTTGTACTCATTGTTATTTACCAAGTATTTGCTTATAATGACGGATATAAAGGTATAAGCTATGAAAGTGGTCTCAATTGTGGGAATGACTGGCGCTGGCAAATCGGAAGTGTCCAAGGTATTTGAGGAGAATGGCTTTGTTAGAATAAGATTTGGTGATGTAACCGACGAAGAGATAAAGAAGAGGGGCTTAGAGCTAAACGAGGAAAATGAGCGTTACATTAGAGAGCTACTTAGAAAAGAGCATGGGATGGAGGCTTATGCCAAGCTGAATCTACCCAGAATTGATTTAGCAGTGAAGCATTCAGATGTAATAATTGACGGGCTTTACTCCTGGGAGGAATATACCTTTCTGAAGGCACATTATGGGGAGAACTTTTATGTCGTCGCTGTCTGGGCACCACCAGGAGCAAGGTATGTTCGACTGACCAGCAGACCAAACCGACGCCTCACCCTAGAAGAAGCTGCCAATCGTGATAGAGCAGAAATTGAGAATATTAACAAAGGTGGACCTATTGCTATGGCGGATGTTACTATCATCAATGAGTCCTCTCTGGAAAATCTAAGGAAGGAAGCGATAAGGATTATCTCAAAATTAAAATGAAAGGGTTAATCAGACCGGATATTGATGAGTATTTCCTGAAGATCGCCTCAGTGGCTGCCGAACGCTCAACCTGCCGTCGGCACAATGTCGTGGCAGTAGCAGTAAGGGATAAACACATATTAGCTACCGGCTATAATGGTGCCCCTTCTGGTCTCAAGGACTGCCTTGAGCTTGGTTGTCTAAGGGATGAGTTGAATATACCCTCAGGCGAAAGACACGAAATATGCCGGGGTATCCACGCCGAGCAGAATGTAATTATACAGGCCAGCCTTCATGGGATTAGCCTTGAGGGCAGCACTATTTATGCCACTCATACGCCATGTACACTATGTGCCAAGATGCTGGTCAATGCCAAGATAAAGCGATATGTCAGCTTCGGCAAGTATAATGATAGTACGTTTAGAGACTTATTTAGAGAAGCTGGCATAGAACTGGATATAAAGGAAAGACCTTCCGCCCAAATAAATTATCTGGATTAGGAATTGCTTAAGACCATGCCAATACCACGTGCTAAGGTAATTGTCAATCCGGTGGCAGGCGCCTACTCAACCCACCGGAAGTGGCCTCGCATTAGCCAGATACTGCAATATGTTGGTCTATCATTTGACTATGAATATACTGAGGGGGTGGGACACGCCATAGAGCTGGCCAGAGCCGCTGCCAATAATGGTTGCCGCTATTTGGTGGCGGTAGGCGGTGATGGAACGATAAATGAGGTAGCTAATGGCATACTTGGTTCAACCGGCGCTAGTAGTACATCTCTAGGCGTAATAAGCACTGGTACCGGGAGTGACTTTGTGCGCTCAGTAGGTATCCCCCGACACTATATCAGTGCCTGTTCATGCTTGACTAGCCAGCGAAGGGCATTGATTGATGTTGGTGTCGTTGAATACCAGAGCAAGGGGCAGACTTTACAGCGCTTTTTTGTTAATGCGGCAGGCATAGGCTTTGATGCATCAGCGGTGGAGGCTACTGAGCGCTTTCCCAAATATTTTGGTGGCACTGTTCCTTATCTGTTTGGCTTGCTTCGGACTTTGATTGGCTACCGAAATAAATCTGTTGTTCTTCGTATTGGAGATAAGGTTGAGACTGTCCGTATCCTGAGTGTGGTGGTAGCTAACGGGAGCTACCTTGGGGGTGGGATGCATGTGGCACCAGAAGCTATTCTCAATGATAATTTACTGGACGTAGTGGTTATTGGTGATATAGGCAAGTTTGACCTGCTGAAGTCATTACCAATGATATATAAGGGAACCCACGGCCAACACCCTAAAGTCAGCATAGAGAAGGCAGCCCAAATTACCGTTGAATCATCAGAACGAATTTTAGTCCACGCTGACGGTGAACTATTGGGAGAGGGTCCGGCATCTTTCTGGCTCGTGCCAGCAGCCTTGAGTATTGTAGTTTAGGTACAATATTCAATCTATGTTTTCTTTCTGATAAGCCCCATGGTAGCCTTCCGTCTCTTGGGTTAACTGTAAGAAAATAAGCTGTACAATCCTGGCATTCTTTTGCAAGCGAAACCCCTGAGAATTATAGACCACCATAAGGGACTGGGAACGACCAGAATAGCCAGCATCCCATGCTGCAGTGTTCACCGTAACGCCACAGCGAAGCAGGCTCGACCTGGGCCTGGCCAACGCCATAACATTCTTGGGCAAATGGACAATCTCATTATAGGTAATAATGTAGGCACCAGGCACCAGGTCAATAAAGCCCAGTCCATCAAATACCAACGGGGCTAAATCAGATACAACCCTCTGGCTGTTTTTAACGGCTATCTTGCCCGGTGACTGAAGCAGTGCCACCTCACGCAGGGTGAGGTCGATGCCGTTAGGCTGCACCTGCTCCTCAAGGTCAATATAGCCTTCTATCAGTGGTGGCTTTTGCTGTATTAACTTACCGATATCTTGCTGGGATAAAATAGCTGCCATTTCTAAGGTCTCTATAGTAGCACAGGACAGCAAAAGTTTGAAGTTCTACAAGGCACCACTGTCCTAAGAGCCTTTCTTCTTAGTCGCTTCTTTTTCTGCAGCTATTTTTTTTATTGCTTGGAGATGTGTTTCCCTCTCATACCGTGCAATATACCAGTCTCTTAAAAGAATCTCTACTAGCCCTACTAACAAATCCGCCTCTTTAGGTTCAATATTTATTATTAGATTTACATCTTGTTCCATGTGCTTGCCAACATTGCCAACGCTGCGCACAGACTCTATAGCATCCCAGGTTTTTGGGTCAACTTTGTCTTTTATCTTCTGAATTTCATCTGATAGACGCCCTGACTTTACCTTTACTTTCCAGAAATCACGGGTAATTCCTTGTAAGCATCTCCTCGCTAAAATAGCAGCTGCCTTGGGACTCTTTTCTAAAATAAGACAAGCTTCGTTATAATCATCTCTTATTGCTTTAGGTATGTAGCTAGGGAAAGGTATCGCTTTGGACTCAGGTATTAATGACCAACTCTTAAGTAATCTGTTTTTAGATAGTAGACCACTATGTTCATCACTCACATATGCTGAATACATCTCAACATCAAAGCTTACTTTTCTACATTCAGGATTCGGGCAGACGATAAACCTTGATTGTGCTATCCTTAGCCCATCTTTGTTTACACTGCCCAATTGGGTTTCTTCAGAAGATACATCTGTCTCAGTGTTTACCGTCACTGGTCTTTGACAAAATGGACATGTCCAACTAAATGCCGTCACTTTAATTCTCCAGCTGCTCTATCCATTGAAATGTAGACTATTTGCCAGGTGGTGTCAAGTACCCCTATGAACCCCATCGGAGCGAATCACGTGATAGGTATGTCGGTCTATGGTTGAAATGCAAAAAGGGCAGCAGATATACAAGGTCAGTTAGTTTTCAGGATAGCTTGAAGTTTTATAAGGCACCGTTGTCTTAAAATGCATCGCTTAGTTGTAGTTGATATCATTAGGATTCAGCCTTTGAACGCTTTGGTAATCTCTGAAAACTGCTCCATTGGGATTAGCGTCCAAGACTCGGTTGTTCCACTCCATTTTGTCGCGAAGGATAGAGACATAGTTGCGGCGGCTCTCTCATCAGGAGCCTCGTATAGCAACATCAGGTCGTAGGGTCCTAACGTAGCGTAAGAACCAATCGGCTTGACTCCCATTTTCCGTGCCGATAAAGTTTCTTCGGCAACAGCTCTCTGCATGTGATTAATGTGTTTTATCCCTTGAGGAGTAAATTTTACTAGCGTTACATATGTCTTCATCAACACGCCACCTTCCTTTTCTCTTTTATTTGTTATGGTTAAGGCTTTAGTTTAGTTAACTCTTGAGGGTTTGTCAATTACCCCCACGAACCCCATTAGGGCAGATAGAGAATGATATAATTCAGCGTGTTTTGGAAATAAAAGTGGCAGCGGAGGGATTTGAACCCATGCCCAAAGGCCTGAACGTTCTTTCCGCCCATTACAATGAAGGATATAGCTAGCACTAAGGCCAGTAAGGAGTTAACCTAATGTAGCTCTGGCTTACCTCATCGTCTAACTGTCAAAACAAGACAGGCAGTTCTTTACGAAGTTCCCCTAATTGCCTAATTTTCCGTGCGGTTTCTTTAGTTATCTCTTGTCGCTTTTGGAACAAATCCTTGGCATTAACAAACACACTTTGCACTCTAGGTACTTTGGTTAACTCGGAAGCAATTAAGGTCACTGAG
>JAUXAP010000003.1 GCA_030619865.1 Dehalococcoidia bacterium
CGCGGGTTCGACAGGGGAAGTATGTTGCAGGATGGCAAGCTGAGGTGCCACTAACCTCATAAAACAAGTGGCGAAAAATAACTGGCGAACGTGAATTCGCACTTGCAGCCTAATTAAATAGGTTGCACGCTCAACCTGACCTCACCCCAATGGGTTGGGATTGGGTGTCGAAAAGTTGGGGTGCCACCACTCCGATGTCGATAAGAGTAGTGAAAGAATTATCGACTGGCCTGGCTAAACTAAGTCAGCAGAGGTTAGCCAGGTAAGATAAAAAGAGTTGACTAAGCTTGTAGTATATTCTGGACAGCTTCTTCTGGACGGGGAGTTCAACTCTCCCCCGTCTCCACCAGAAACACGGACGAGTCTTGAAAAGGCTCGTTGATGATATAAATCTTAGACCCGGTACGGGCCGCCGCCACCCTGAAGATTGGTCTGAAGAGTGGTTTTGGTTTTATGGCAACAATCGATTTCATCTTCTTCGCATCGACATATACCGCATCCAGCATGGAGAGAAGGAATTTTCTTCTCTCTTCCTGATTAGCCTTGGTCCACAACATTGGCAGGTCAAGAATAAGCTTCCCAGCTTCTTCCGCAGCATCGGCTTGAGGTACTATCAGGGATTCAAGTTCCATTTCCAATAGCTTCTTTTTCCGGTAGTACTCCCCGTCAGGGAAAACTCCGTCAATATATGCCTTTGCCATCCGGCGAAGTTTTTCTTGTGCGTTTTGTCGCTTCCTGCTTATCGTCTCAACTTCATCCTTCAGGCTAATAATAGTCATTACCTCTTCTAACCATCGGGGTCCTAACTCAATAGCTTCAATCAAACCGGTAATCTGATTATCAATGATAGAACAGGTAATTGAACCACCACCAGAGCATATGCCATGACTTCTTGAGGCTTTATGCTCTCGGTAGAAAGGTCTGCCGCTCTTATAAGTCTGCGCCCACATGGGCATTCCGCAGTAGGCACACCTCACTATTCCTTTGAGCAGGTAATACCTTTCCGGGCGAACCTGAAGGGTCTCAGACCGTCCACTGTTCTTCTTCAGCGTAATCTGCACAGTCTCATAAATATCCGCACTAACCAGTAGTTCATGAAGTCCAGGGAAAAGCTTCCCCCGATGGGTTATTTTTCCTGCGTAGAAAGTATTATGTAAAATACCTCTCACGGATGCTGTGGTAAACAATCGCGGACCTGATGTTATATTACCCGCTGCATCTAGAAGCTGATGCATGTTTCTCGTCCGGAATCCCTGTCCATTAAGCCAACCGGCAAGTTGACTGAGTGTCGTATTCCCTACGGCATATCTCTGGAATAATTCAACTACTGCACTACCCTCTTTCGGGTGTACGTGGATCCCACCAGGATGCTCTGGTTCGCACTCTTGTTTCCGGTTACCTTTTTTACCTGTCCAGCAGGATTCATAACCGAAAGGAATACCGCCAGTATGTTTACCTTCATGGGCCCTCTGTTCCAATCCCTTACTGACGTGATTAGCCAGAGCGCCAGAGAAATATTCAGCAAATGAGCCGATCATCTGGGTAAACAGCTTGCCCTGAGGCGTGGTGTAATCTATCTTTTCGGTGATGGATACCAGCGATACATTGTGTTTAGCCAGGATTGATAAGGATTCCATAGTTACTTTCATGTTCCGTGACCATCTGTCCAGAGTATGAACGATAACCGCATCAAACCTGTCTTTACTGGCATCATCAAGGAGTTTTTTAAAAACAGGCCGGCGGGATATGGCCTCGACGTGGGCTGACCTGCCTTCTTCCCGGTAAACTCCAATCGGTTCCCAGTCTCTGTTCTTGCAGAGATTCTGAAATAACCGTTCCTGTGCATCCAAGGAATGCCCTTCCACCTGAGAGAGACTGGATACCCTGATGTAGGCAACGGCTCTCATTAATCTATTTCCTTTTCCTTCCTTAAAGCTATCGATAAGGAGATATCGGCTAGAGTTTCCAGGAATGTCTTTATCATCAGTTTATCTACCTCACTTGGTTCCGTCTCCGTTGTGGCGGACACTGTATACGCTTCGTGTATACCCGTCAACACGTTTTCGTCTGTTTTGGGAGAAATATTTTCCAAACCAGTCATTTCTTCCTCTCCGAATCATTGATAAGACGAAGGAGAGTCGCGTATCCAATGTCCAGTTCCTTTGCGGCCTAGCTCCTTGATATATTCCCTAGCTGTAATCGCTCCAAAACTACTCCAAAACGCGGTTTGAAGCCTCGCCTATCCATTACCCTTGGTCGACCGATTTTGTGCCCCATTTTTCTCGCTCTGTCCATACCCGCCTTTACTCTTTCTCTTAAGATTCCTCTCTCCAGTTGAGCATAGGCAACGGTAATGTAATAAAGAGCTTCTCCGAAGGGAGAAGTGGTATCAAGCCAAGGTTCGGAGTAAGATCTTAGGCCAACTTTCCATGATCTTATTCTCTCTAAGGTAGTCGCGGCATCCAGTACCGACCGAAAGGCCCGGTCCATTCTCCATACCAGAATAAGGTCGAACTTCCTGTGACTGGCGTCGTTGAGTAAATCCTTCCAGGCATACCGATGAGTAATGTCTGTCGCTGAGACGTAGTCGATATATTCCCGGAAGATTATCCCGCTGTCATGGGCATCGACGAACTCTCGCATCGGCATGAGCTGAGTCAAAGGATTTTGCTCCTTATCCGATGTCGATACTCGGGCATAGATGCCAAACTTCGTCAATTAGTACCACCTTTCATATTTATAACTTCCTCTTTTCTTCATTGATCAGTTTTATCAATTCCTGTTCACGTTCACGGCTCTTTACTATCTCTGTCCATTCATTCTGTAATTTACTGATACGTTCAGGCAGCTGGTGAAACGTCTTTATCGTTGTCTCCAGCTTATCAATGAGTTCTTTACACGTTGCTTCTGTCTGTTCTCTTATCACTTTCAGCTGGTCGTATTCCAAAACGAATCGGCTCTTACCATGACTGATCAGTTTTTTTATATTCAGATTAGTGAAGATCAGTCCGGTAAGTGACGGTAATACCTCAATGCCGTAATCTTTAATAGCTCTATTTGCTATCTGACCGGCAGTTGCCCGGATAATTCCTTCCAAGGCTAATGCGCAGGCAGCCTGTACTAACACCAGTTGTATCTTCAATTCTTTAAGACCCCTGTTGGTTGAATTCCCTATAAAAATATTTAAGATGTCATCTGTTTGCTGCATTTAATGTTGGTCCTCTCTTTTTCTGTACTAGTACTACAATATATATGTGCGTTGTCGTCGTTGTTGTTGTATTCACACCTACCCACTACCTATACCCGTACCCTGTAATGGCTGTTCCTCCAGTATTTTCCTTACATAGGTCTGATCAGTAATGAATCCCCGGAAATGCCTGCCATCTTTTCCGCATACCAGCATGATGAAGAGTTTATTACTCTTCCTTCCCTTTGCTATCCTTACCGATAAGGTATTTGCACATATGGGACAGTTAATCTCCTTCATTCTATTTCCTCCCTCTCTAAATAGAATTTACATAGCAGATACATTGCTGTACTCCTGGTATTAGGACTCTTAGCTTTATCATCTCTAGCTTTGGGTAGTATCCGGCTTAATGCCTCTTCCACCGTTTCGAGTTGTTTGTTAGTGAACTGTAATACCATGTGCTTTAGCTTGGCAGCTTGCGACTGTTCCCACGCCTGCAGGTGCTCGGCCAAATCGGATTGATTGAAAGATGCCAGAGATCTCAGGCTTTCTGTTGTTTCCGGAAGGAGTGAAAGTACTTTATCTTCCGGAATAGATGCGAGGATATTCCTGAAGAGTGCTCCCTTTTGTGCCTGGTCATCTTCTCCATGAATCCCGTTTAATGTTTGTGCCAGCAGCATCGATTCGGCATCGTTTAAATTGACTACTACACATGGAACCACACTGAATCCCATGTTCCTTATTGCCTTTAACCGGTGGTTACCGGAAAGCACCTCATAGAATGCATCATCTTTTGGCCTTACTACCAGAGGTTCCACCAAACCGTATCGGGAAAGGCTCTCGATGAGACGACTGAGTGTTATATCGTCCATATGGTTTGGATTCCAGGGGGCTTCGTTAAGTCTCTCGATCGGTAGTTCATTTACTTTCATTTCTTCTCCTTCTTCGGATACGGTAATATCTTTGTGGCCAGTCTCTTTCTGTAAGATGGATCGAGAAAATAAATATATCTGTGTTTACGCATTTGGGGCACGATTCTTACTGTTAATCCGTAAGACTCAAGGTGTTTCAAGGAATGAGTTCCATAGGAATGGCTGAGACTCCTTGAGTGCCTTACCTTGCCGTCTCCCAAATCAAACATAGGCATAGCTCCCGACAGTCCGGTATAAGTCCAACCGGAGGCCTGGTATATCGTACCCACGTGTCCCAGTGTTGGGTCAGCATAGGAGACGACAAATCTAACCATAGTGTTTTTCTTTAAAGCTCTTAGACAGATGGCAATTACTCTGGATTCGGAATTGGTCGGCAATTTATCAGAAAGCCAGAACCGGGTCAGTGTCAGACAATCACTCTGGAATGCCCCCTCAATCAATCTGTACGCGTTATGCGGTCCGACTCCAAAGGTTATGGCACCCAGCAGTTTTCCATTAGTTAAAGCACCAAAAGTTAGTTTGGTGCCTCCAGGAATAGAATGCAGATAGTGGTGTTTTTCAATTAACTTTTTGGCTGCAATAAAAGGAATGGGTTGAATACGAATAGATTGGAGCGCCGTGCTGGGACTCGAACCCGCTCCTGCTTCACGGATTGAAGCTGTGCTTACTCTTACACCGACGGCGCTCATTTTCCCACAACCCATTTTTTTGTTATACTCATTTGCGTATAGTATAAAGGCAGGTTTTTTAGTCGTGTGGGCATGTTTTCGCCATAACATAGACAGAATTACGCAAATTTCTGCCATTCTGGCTTCAATTTTTATGCGTCAATGCGGAGGGTATTGACAGGTGAAAAGAAACCAAGCCATAAAGTTCTGGAATGCTCTTGATGCCAGTACTAACATCAATGAGGTCATTAGCAGTTTTGAGAATAAACATGGATATGATGGCAAACGGACGTTACAGCGATATACTCAAGCACATAAAGGATTCAGACAAGGCCTCTCCCTTCAAAACATATCCTCTAAGACAGGATGGGGTAAATCATTTGTCGATAAACTTGAAGGATGGTGGAAAGGTGAGTTTACTCCACTAGCTAATACTCCAAGAAAAACAAACGGTGAAGTTTTTTCAAATTCTCAAGAAAGATATTCGGAGGAATGGAACCATTACCACAAAATCAAAGAATCTATAATCAGGTTACAACATCCTTCAGGTATCAAGATAAGAGAACTTTTAGATATTATCGAGAGAGAACGCGTGACTTTAGATGATTCTAAACTTCAGAATGACTTGGATGAATTTATAGCAGCTGTACAAGAAAGTGTAGACCTCTATATGAGTATTCCACCAATCACGCAAGTAATTAATCGAACAAGTAGACGTATGAACAAGCGGTATCCAAGAAAATAGTACTCATCTTGATTGAATGTCAAATCCATACTTTTCATTCTTAGCTTTCACTTTCTCCAAAAGGGTTATGTCTTGTTGACATTTAATTATGGGTATATAATCACCTTAACTAAAAAGACTTCCTTCTGGAAGTTCCAGTATAATCGTTCCCTTTTTAAGAGCTTGTTAACGATTGTACCTGAAGGTATAATTACTGGTAAGACAACATGATTAAACGTTATGAACACACGCAGGTTGGTTATCTAATCATCGTGGCGATGGCAGCCGTGATGGTGTTGATTGGGGTTGTCCTGGCCAATGTTGGCATCAATTGGATTGCTATCGGTGTCTTGGTTGTCATTGCGGTAGCCTTAGTATTATTTTGCAGCCTGACCGTGGTTATCTGGGAAGATGAACTTGAAGTGCGATTCGGTCCTGGGTTAATCCGCAAACGGTTTAAGTTGAACGAGATAGAATCGTGCCAAGTTGTTAAGAATCCTTGGTACTATGGATGGGGCATTCGCTTGACACCTCACGGTATGCTATTCCGCGTATCCGGCTTTCACGCTGTCCAGATCAAACTTAGAACGGGTAAGAAGTTTCGAATTGGTACGGATGTCCCACAAGAGCTTGAGGAAGCCATTAGGCAAGCCATAAATTCTCGCTAAAGTAATTACTTTCCACATAAACCGAAGGTCACTGGTTCGAAGCCAGTCTCCACTACCCTGATTTGACTAAATATTTAGGGTAGTATTAATGAATCTGATGATAAAGACAAACCCTGAAAATACCCACAAGATACTCTGACTTTTAATCAGGGTGTCACAGGTTCGAGACCTGTACGGCCTACTCTCAATCCCCTCTAACTCTTCTAACGAATGTCTAACCAATGCTTTCTCGTCCTGTTTTTGTGATGCTTTCTCTAACATCAAATCCATCGTATCCGCCGGGGCCCGTAGATCGCCCTCCCAGTGATTGTAGACGGTGAGGGTCACCATTTCACTGGCATGTCCAAGCACTCGGCTGATAACTTCTATCGGCTGTCCGGCTTTACGCTGCAGTGTGGCGTAGGTGTGCCGTAAGTCGTGTAGACGGATAGGCTTTAGCCCTGTATTCTGGACAACCCTCTTAAAAACCTTGGCCATATTAGTAGGGGTGGGAAATTAATCTCCCACCCCTACTTTCGTACCCGGCCCTACCGCTAAGCCCGATTACAGCTGAGGCTTTCCGCACGGGAGGGGGGAGAGGAACATTTAAGCTGGTGGGCTAGAATAAATCCCCCAACGCCCTGGTTTCCCCCGACAGGACCAGCCTACAGTCTAGTTTTTACATCTATGCTACCTAGAAAAGCCGAAGGGCTCAAAGACACACCCACACTTTGGCTCTGAGCCCTTTTATTTGACTTATCTTCAGAATTGCTTTAGAATAGAAACAATTAGAAAATATCGTTACTTTTCACTCCCAGGAAAGGCCTGCCCCAACAGGTCTTTCCTTATTTAACCTTCTTTTGTTCCCTTTCAATCTTCTCGTCTATTGTCTCCTCAAGCCACTCTCCCAACGTCTTTTTTGAACGCAGGGCTTCTACCCGAGCTTTGTGGGGAGTGTCTGAATTTATCTTCATATTGCGGAGCTTTCTAATAGGCTTTTCATTCAGCAGACTTACCACAGTTTATATAGGTACTCTTCATATAGAGACTATTCATATAGAGACTACTACAGCAAGAGTGTAGTACTAAATAATAGTATTGTCAACCTTCTGTGTAAAAATATTATCTAGTTGACTGCTATGCTGATGCTGGGAAATATGGAGAAGGCCAGGGAATACGGTGAGAGAGCCTACTTGAGCTTCTTTTGTAGCTTGCATTCCTTTCAACCTGGTATTATTATGGCATGAAACAGGGGATTTGCAGGCACCTAGCTTAATCCAGTTAGAAATGAAAGGGAATCTAGGAATCGCTGGCGGAGCCGAGGCCATAATCTATGGACGAAGGGAAAGAATTTGAGGGTTACCTCAACGCTGAATACCGCCATATAGCAGAGGCACACTTCCGAACTATTGAGGCAATATCGTCTTTCTTTCGGTATTATCTGCTCATCATGTCTCTCCCCATCACACTATTAGCCCTAGCAATTGGGATATCGTCTCAATCAGATAAGGTTCTAGAAGCTATATTTAGTCTGGGGCCCCTCCTGTCCGCCGTCCTTTTCGTTATTTCAATGGTTGGCTTCGGTATGCTTCTCTACATTATCAATTTGAGAATGTACTTCGCCCTTCCCCATGCAACTTAGAAGCACTAGCTCGGCAAAGCCAACGCTTCTGCATAAACGGGTATCAGTAATTTGGAGCTTGACTAAAGACCTTATCCCGGAGTAAAATTAGAACAGTCAGTTGTTTGGGAGGAGTATTATATTTCTATCAAGCCGAGAAACTAGAGAATCAATAATCAGGGGACATCCCCTGATAATTTATCGGCTTCAAGAGGATTTTAATACGCCAGAAAATACAGCAGACTTCTGGGGTTACCGATCCTTTTGCCAAGTTGAACCCACCGCTACTTTAGCTCTACCCAGAATTAAGAGCAGACAATAAAGACACCTACTCCTCAGACATGTTCCAAAAGATTGTTACACCAACTGGTTTATTCCAAGTTTTACAGGACATCAAAGAGGGAGCATATTTCGGCGTGATGCCTGAGAATCCCTCTTAGGATACCGTGAGGGGAGAAAATGGTAACCTTGGTGGTAACAAAAGGTGCCAGCTCAATGGACCTTTATGTTGAAAAGCTGGCTGCGAAACTGGATGTACCAAAGGTTCACACCAACATATATCAGAAGATCGGTGAGCGCTTTAATGCTTCGTGGTTTTCACTGGATGCTCTAAAGGCTATCCGAGATGACTGGCAATTCGTAAGGATGCTCAATAAACTGAATGGCATCACCCATTTGCCCAATCAGCATTTGGGACGTTATGGCTTATTCCTGAAGGTTCCTTATATCATTACCGTACATGACATCATAAGATATTTCGACCTTGAGGGGGAGAACACTTTTGGCTACCACCCTAATCTTAGGGACAGATTCTACCTATCCCTAGACTACAAAGGGGTAAAGAAAGCTACCAGAGTAATCGCCGTATCCCAGACAACAAAAGATGATTTGGTCCAGCACCTCGGCATACCAGAGGAACGCATTTCCGTAGTCTACGAGGGTATAGACCACTCGCTGTTCAAACCGACTTCACGCCGACTCGTAGACCACCCTTACCTCCTCTTTGTCGGTACAGAGCACCCACGAAAGAATTTCGCCGGGCTGCTCAACAGCTTCAGCAAGTTAAAGAGCCAAGGTAGATTCAAAGACCTCAAAGTGCTGAAGGTAGGCAGAGCCGGAAGGCCGGGGACAGACTTTAGACAGCAGACCCTCCAGGTCGTTGAGGAATTAGGGCTGTCAAGTGAAGTGGTTTTCACCGATTATGTTGCTCGAGAGGATTTGCCAGCTTACTACTCCGGTGCTGAGTGCTTTATCTTACCTTCTCTCTATGAAGGCTTTGGCTTCCCTCCCCTTGAGGCAATGGCCTGTGGTTGCCCGGTGATAGTCTCTAATGCAGCTTCATTACCTGAGGTTGTTGGAAATGCCGCCATCAAGGTCGATCCCGATGACATAGACGGCACGGCAAATGCTCTGCTTAAAATTCTTATCGATGAACACTTGAAACAGGAACTAGTGTCAAAGGGGTTTAAGCAGGTAAGGCGGTTCTCCTGGCAAAGAGTAGCCAATGAGACCCTGAAAGTATATAAGAGTGTAGAGCTCTCTCTTAGCCACAAGCATACACCTAGCAGAGTGACGGAAAGGAAAGGCAAGTGATGGGAGGGTCAAAGACATCGCCAAAAGCAGTTATTCTGGTTGGCGGCGAGGGAACACGGCTGTACCCACTCACTTATGGCATACCCAAACCTATGGTCCCAGTGCTAAATCGGCCCTTCTTGGAACATACCATTGCTTACCTTAGAAAATACGGGGTTGAGAATATCATTTTGGCATCAAGCTACCTTCCTGAGGTCATTCAGGATTATTTTGGGGATGGCAGTAAACTGGGGGCAAGACTGACCTATACCGTGGAGAACAATCCACTGGGCACCGCCGGAGCAGTAAAGAACGCTGAACAATACTTAGACAGCACCTTTGTTGTCCTCAATGGGGACATCTTCACTGACCTTAATATCGGTGCTATGCTTGCCTTCCATCAGCGTAAAGGAGCGAAGGCAACCATAGCCTTGATTCAGGTAGATAATCCCAGTGCCTTCGGATTAGTTGAGACCGATAGTGATAGAAGGGTGACAGGCTTCGTTGAAAAACCGAGCCCAGACCAAGTGACCACCAATTGGATAAATGCCGGCATCTACATCCTTGAGCCTGAAGTCTTAGGCTATGTACCAGTAAATAGCCACTATATGTTTGAGAAGGGACTTTTCCCACTCCTTCTCAAACAGGATGAGCCTGTCTACGGCTATCCCTTTAGCAGTTACTGGCTTGATATGGGAACGCCAGAGAAATACCTCTGCTTAAACCACGACCTTTTACTGTTGAAAGTAAAGAGCGCCCTGATTAATGATTTGAGTAGGGATAAGGTATGCTGTGACAAGGAAGCCGCTATTCATTCTTCAGCCGAAATAACGGGACCAGCAGTAATCGGCAGTAAATGCCAGATAGAGCAAGGGGCACATATTAAGGGCCCCGTGGTTATAGGTGCAGATTGCCATGTAGGAGAAAGGGCTAACATAGAGGAGACCGTACTGTGGAGAGGCGTCAACATTGGTGCCGGTGCTAGTCTTAAACACTGCATCATTGGCAGTAATACCAGTATAGAAGACAATGACCAAATCGTTAACCGTGTGGTGACCCCGGACTCCCGACCACGTTAGTGCCTAGATAACCCTATCTCTGAAAGAGGGGGAATGTCAGCTCTTTGACATGCCACCCACTTTCTAAAGCCTAAGTGCCTAGGAGAAGAAATGAACAATACCAAAATGAAAGAGGTGTTTTATGAGCAATGAGATTCTCGAGAGCCTAAAGAAAGCAGTAATAGAATACAATAACGAAGCAGCCACAAGGTGGGCTAGAAAGGCAGTTGAGGAAGGAGTAGACCCTATTAAGGCAGTAGATGCCCTGACCAAGGGTATCAGGCAAGTCGGTGACGGCTTTAGTCAAGGTGAGCTCTGGCTACCTGAGCTTGTTGGGGCTGCGGATGCCATGAAGAGTGCTATGCCCATTATAGAAGAAGAGATTAAAAGAAGGGGCAAGAAACGAGAAACAGCGGGTGTCATTGTGTTAGGAACGGTTAAAGGGGACATCCATGACATAGGCAAAAATCTGGTAGCTACGTTTCTGACCATTGATGGCTTCAACGTAATCGACCTTGGTGTTGATGTTGCCGCCGAGAAGTTTATCAAGGCAGTCAAAAAGCATAAAGCTGACATTTTAGCTCTATCTGCCCTCATGACCATGACTGGCCAAGAGCAGAGAAAGACGATTGATGCCCTTAAGAAGGAAGGTATAAAAGACAAAGTGAAGGTAATGATAGGTGGAGGAGCTATAACCCAAGGGTTTGCTGACGATATTGGAGCCGATGCATATGACCCTACTGCCGTTGGGGCAGTAAAATTAGCCAGAAGGCTGACTAGAAAGTAAAAGGAGGCAATGCCATGGGATTAAAAGGCTATGTAGTTAAACGCCCACTGGATATATTAACCGAGGAGGAAGTTAAGAGGATTCATTATGGGACTCTGGAGGTCATGGCGAAAACAGGAGTGGTGTTTCATCACAAAAAGGCGCTAGAGATTTTGGGTGATGCCGGTTGCGATGTGGATAGGGAGAAAGAACTGGTAAGGTTCCCCAACTATTTGGTTGAGGAATCGTTAAGAAAATGCCCCAGAAGAGTCCTTCTGAAAGGAATGACCCCGGAATATGATGTAGCAGTCGGTGACCCTTATGTGCATTTTGCCAGTTGTATTGCTATGGATACCCTGGATTTAGAGACTATGGACCGGAAGATACCAACGATGCAAGACCACATTAACATGGCCAAGGTTCTAGACTATTTAGATGAAGTTCATTTGCATTATGGACAATATGTGCGTGCAGAAGGTGTTGCTGATATGTGTATACACCCACAGAGGTTCAATATAACAGTTAAACACGCATTGAAGCCCTCCATCACGGCCGGAGTGTTTGGCAACGAGGTATGGTTGATAAAAATGGCACAAGTCGTTGGTCAAAATCCGGCAGGGCACGCCCAGTGCTCGCCTCCACTGACATGGTCTACAGACAAAATCGACTGTATGCTTCATTATATAGACGCCGGCTTCCCTATATTGCCGGGTACAGGTCTGGCAACAGGAATGACCAGTCCGGTGACTCTAGCCGGGGCATTAGTACAACAACAAGCCGAAATTTTATCTGGGATAGTCCTAGCCCAAACCGTCAAACCCGGGATTGGTGTCATCGTTAAAGGCCGCATAGAGCCAGCAGATATGAGAACCGGTATGATTGCTGAGGGTGGTGTGGAAAAGGTAATTGCCGATGCCGCCTGGAATCAAATCTGGCGCTGGTACCAAGTCCCCCGATGGCATACAGTTGTATCGACTGACTCAAAAGTCCCCGATTATCAATGTGGAATGGAAAAAGCACTACATTTCCTCTTGTCGGCTTTGACTGGCTCCAACATAATTGCCGGCATTGGCGGAGTATATGATGAAATTACTGTTTCCCCCGTTGTTGCCATAATGGATAACGAACTAGCTCGCCGGATTGGCAAAATGATCGACGGGGTAAATGTAAACGAGGAAACTTTGGCCGTCGATTTGATTAACAAAGTAGGTCCGATCCCAGGTCAATTTCTCAGCACAGAACACACCAGGAAATTGTGGAAGTCGGAGCTGCTCATACCTGCTCTTGCTGATAGAATGGGCTATTCTGAATGGGTGGGGGGAGGCAAAAAAACTTCCCTTGATTATGCCAAGGAAAAATACGAGGAGATAATAGCTACCTATAATCCTTCCCCTTTGTCCGAAGATAAAGAGAAGGCAATAGACGAGATTATGGAAGAAGCCAGAAAGTTCTATAAGAGTAAAGAGTCGTAATTAGCTAACTCTTCTGGAACCACGGACTAATCACTCTCGTAAGATTGACAATCTCAAGCTATAATGCTAAAATTTGCTAGGATTAACGAATTGGGGAAATATTACGCAAATAGGCAAGCACGGTAAGCAGGTACAAATAAAACTCAATATCTTCCCTATCTTTATATTTTTTGGCGACCAGTTCCAGCGTTATCCAATCTGACTCAAATTCAGAAGCTTGTGCTAAGAGTGCCGACGGAGCGTGCACACGTTTAAAAAAGAGGAGTAAAGATGGCTAAACCAAAAGTTGCTTTTTATTGGTGCGCTTCATGTGGCGGCTGTGAGGAGACAGTCGTTGACCTCAATGAAGACTTGCTGAAGGTGGCGGATGCTGTGGATATTGTGCTTTGGCCGGTGGCGCTAGACTTTAAGAGGAAGGATATCGAAGCTTTAAGCGATAGTGAGATAGCGGTGAGCTTCATAAATGGGGCAGTAAGGCTGGAAGAGCAGGAGGAGATGGTAAAGCTCTTGAGGGAAAAATCTGGCCTGATAGTCGCTTTTGGTGCCTGTGCTCATATAGGGGGGATACCGGGGCTGGGTAACTTCTGGACAAGGGATGCAATTTTCCAAAGGGTCTATAAGGAAGCCCCAACTGTTGAAAATCCAGAGGGAATTATCCCCCTTGAAAAAACAGCCACTGATGTTGGTGACCTTACCCTGCCGGAATTTTATAATACGGTGAAGACATTAGACCAAACCATCCCGGTGGATTACTACCTCCCCGGGTGCCCACCACCGCCTGACCTAATATTGAATGCAGTAAATGCCATTCTAACCGGCAAACTACCAGAGAAAGGGGCAGTACTTGCTCCCAATAAAGCCTTGTGTGATACCTGCCCCAGGGCGGAGACAAAACCAGAAAAAATATCAATACAAGAAATAAAAAGACCGTGGGAAATC
The DNA here is from genome assembly GCA_030619865.1 of Dehalococcoidia bacterium. Taxonomy (GTDB): domain Bacteria; phylum Chloroflexota; class Dehalococcoidia; order Dehalococcoidales; family JAUXAP01; genus JAUXAP01. The sequence goes on from JAUXAP010000003.1 coordinate 13,587, forward strand.
AAGATGGACCCGGAGAAATGCTTTCTTGAGCAAGGAATAATCTGTGTCGGCCCCTCTACTCGTTCGGGGTGCGGGGAAACCTGCATTAAAGCTAATATGCCCTGCCGGGGGTGCTTTGGTCCCGTAGATGGAGTCACAGACCAAGGGGCAAAAGGGCTTTCGATGATCGCATCTATTTTGGGAATTGACGGCGAAGAGAAGATGTCTGACGAAGATGTTGAAAAATTAATTAATCAGATTGCGGACCCAGCAGGAACATTCTATAGATTTAGCCTACCTGCTTCTCTCCTTAGAAGAAAGAGAGTGGAGGAAATAGAAGGGTAGAATGAAGAAGATAACCATAGACCCGATAACCAGACTTGAGGGACATGGAAAGATAGAGATATTCCTCAATGATGAAGGCAATTGTGAGCGGGCCTGTCTCCAAATTCCGGAACTTCGCGGGTTCGAGAAATTCAGCGAGGGAAGACCAGCCGAGGAGATGCCGAGAATAACCACCATGATATGTGGGGTGTGCCCTACTGCTCACCACATGGCATCGACCAAAGCCCTTGATGACCTCTGGCAGGTTGAGCCAACCCCGACTGCCAAGAAGATAAGAGAGATTATGTACAATGCCTTTCAGGCTGAAGACCATATATTACACTTCTTCTTCCTAGGCGGTCCCGACTTTGTGGTTGGCCCACAAGCACCGGCCCCAGAAAGGAATATCCTAGGGGTTATTGCTAAGGCTGGGATGGAAACCGGCGGAAAAGTAATAGAAATGCGGAAAAGGCTCAGGAATGTGCTGAGAATAATCGGAGGCAAGCCGGTTATGCCTACCTGTGGCTTGCCCGGAGGGGTATCAAAAGCAATTTCTGAGGAGGAAAGAAAGACAATCATCGAGGCAGGGGAATATGCAGTCGATTTCTGCAAAGTCGCCCTTGGGCTTTTCGATGATATAGTGCTTAAGAATAAAGATTATGTTGACCTCATAACTGGGGATATCTACAAGCATAGGACATATTATATGGGGCTGGTGGATGAGAATAACAAGGTAAACTTCTATGATGGACTTATAAGAGTGGTTGACCCGAATGGTAAAGAATTTGCCAAGTTTAAGATTCAGCAATATCTTGACCACATCAGGGAGCATGTTGAGCCGTGGACTTATGTTAGGTTCTCCTATCTTAAGAATGTAGGCTGGAAGGGATTTGTTGACGGGGAAGAGAGTGGTGTTTTTAGAGTAGCCCCGCTGGCTCGACTGAATGTGTCCGATGGAATGGCAACACCACTGGCTCAGGAAGCCTATGAAAAAATGTATGAAGTATTGGGTGGAAAACCGGTTCATAGTACTTTAGCTTTCCACTGGGCTCGGCTCGTTGAGGCACTTTACGCCTCGGAACGAGTCTTAGAGCTTGCCCGCGACCCTGAGCTTACTTCCCCTGATATAGTAAATTTACCTACGGCAACTCCGAAAGAGGGAATAGGAGTAGTAGAAGCGCCAAGAGGAACTCTTATCCATCACTATCAAACTGACGAAAGGGGAATTCTCACCAAAGTCAACCTGATTGTAGCCACCCAGAATAACTCGGCTGCCATTAACATGTCGGTTGAGAAAGCAGCCAAGTCACTTATAAAAAATGGCGAGGTTTCCGATGGAATCCTCAACATGATTGAGATGGCATTTAGAGCCTATGACCCCTGTCATGCCTGTGCTACCCATTCCCTTCCGGGAAGAATGCCACTTGAGGTGAATGTATATGACTCTAAAGGGAACTCAGTGAGAACATTGAAAAGAAATGAATAAGGAGACAAGTCATGCGCGATAAAGTAGAAGCAGCTTTAGCCAAAATAAAACCGGCTTTGCAGGTACATGGAGGTGATGTTGAGCTGGTAGATGTGAATGAAGGGGTAGTTAAACTAAAGCTCAAAGGGGCCTGTGCTGGTTGCCCGATGGCAACCATGACCTTAAAGATGGGGATTGCGCGAGTGCTGAAAGAGCAAGTGCCCGAGGTTAAGGAAGTGATTGCCGTCTAACCAGAGCCTTTATAGGAAAGGGAAGATAGAAAGCAAAGGATGAATACACTCATCTTAGGAATCGGGAACCTAATTCTTACCGATGATGGAGTTGGCATCAAAATTGCTCAGTGGCTCAAGGAGGAAAATCCTAAATTAGAAGTGCTGGAAACAAGCGAAGCTGGAATAAACTTCCTCGATCTTGTAATAGGCTACGATAAGCTCATCATTATCGACTCTATAAAAACTAAGCAGGGTAAACCAGGGGAACTCTACAAGCTAGAATTAGAAGATTTGAAGCCCACTATGGACTTCCTCCCTTCCCACGGCATAGATATTGCCACTGCCTTCGAAGTGGGACGAAAACTGGGATTTAAGATGCCAAAATATATTAGCATCTATGCTATAGAAATAAAGTCTAATTTAACCTTTGGAGAAGAGTGCACAGAAGAAGTAAGGGAAAGGATACCATTCATTGCAGGTCAAATAATGGAAGAGGAGAAGCTATAACGGATTTCAAGCCTAAAGTCGTAGTCTTTTGCTGCAACTGGTGTTCTTACGCCGGGGCAGACCTTGCTGGCACTTCAAGAATGAAGATTAAGCCCTATTTCAGAGTAATTAGAACCATGTGTTCAGGAAGGATAGAACCCACTTTTGTCTTACACGCCTTTGCTCAAGGTGCCGATGGAGTAATGTTAGCTGGGTGCCATCCGGGAGACTGTCACTACAATAGCGGTAATTATAAGACAAGGCGAAGGGTGATGCTGCTCAAAAATACACTTCCACAGCTTGGGATAGAATCTGATAGATTAAGATTAGAATGGATTTCAGCATCCGAGGCGCCAAAATTCCGGTCCACAGTGAACGAGTTTATTGATAAAGTTATAAAGCTCGGTCCTCTTAACATTAAATAAGAAAGTTTGGTAGCAGGAAATATCATTGCGAGAAGCGTAAGCGATGAAGCAAATTTATTATGTCTTAATTTATGCAAGATGTTATGGTAAGGGAGGCTGAAAGAAGAGATGAATAAAATGGCTTCTCAAAAAGACCCAGCACAGGTTGAAGAGGTAATTGATGAAGCTAGTGGGAAGGTATACCTGTCCCCTTGCCAGATAGCCTGTCCCCTGGGAGAAGACATCCAGCGCAATCATGCGATGATTGCCCTGCTTCCTCTGGATGGTCAGGAGACCATCAACCAGATTATAAAGATAGGTGACGAAATTTACGAGAAAAATCCTCTATTCCCAGTATGCTCATATATTTGTGGGCTTTGTGAGAAAGAGTGCAATTACAAAGACCAGACCGGTGCAGTGAGAAGAAGAATGCTCGTGCGATTTCTCAACAATTATTATCTTCCATATCTGGAGACCAAACCCCCGCTCCCTCCTCCAACCAGAGAAAAGGTTGCTTTGATTGGAGGAGGACCGGGGAGCCTAATGTGTGCTTACGAGCTAAGTAAAAAGGGCTACCAAGTGACCATCCTAGAAAGGGGCTCCCAGTTAGGAGGTGCCCTGAGATATATCCCCCACTATCGTCTGCCTACCAATATAATTGATACTACTTTGAATAACTTGGTAAGGATTGCCCACATAGAAGTTAAGCTTGGAGTAAGGATGAGCAATGGTGGAAAAACGCTGGACGACATTAAAAATGAAGGCTACCGAGCTGTATTCATTGCTACTGGTACCCCTAACCCCAGACCGCTTACCATTGAAAGAGAAAGAGTCACCGGGGAAGACCTAGAAGGAGTCATGTTCGGGTTGAACCTCCTCTGGGATATAAACCAGGGAAATGTTTCTCCTCACCTTTTTCAGGGCAAGAGAGTGATAGTAGTGGGAGGCGGTAATGTAGCCTTTGATGTGGCCAGGACTGCCCGACGGCTCGGTGGAGATGTTTCCATTGTCTGTCTTGAGTGTGAGGATAAATCCTCAAAAGATGGAATTCCGGCTGATATAGAAGAAATAGAGGGCAGTAGCGAAGAGGGAATAAGGATAATTTACTCCCGAGGTGTAGAGGAGATAATCGGGGAGGATGGGAAATTCAAAAAAATAAAGTGCCCCCGATGCACATCAGTCTTTGATGAGGCCGGAGCATTTAATCCTAAGAGTGACCGAAGTGATGTGATATATCTTGAGAGTGATGTGCTGCTAATCACCATAGGGCAGGCCCCAGAGCGGGCATTTTTCCAGCAGGAGGGCTTGCTGGATGAGAAAGGCAAGCTTGACATTGAGCAGCTTAGCCTCATGAGCAATCGCAAAGAAGGCATTTTCATCGGAGGCGATGTAAGACGAGTAGGCTTTGTCGCCGAAGCAATGAGAGACGGGATGATAGCAGCAGAGTCTATAGACCGCTACCTGAGGGGCAAGGACCTTAGGATAGGGAGGGAAAAGGAATATGAAAGTGCGACTATCCCGAAGCGTATAGACTACAAACCTCAGCCTGAATTGGTATGGGCACCAGTAGAAGAAAGATTAAATTTCGAACCCTTTGAGAAGGGATTTGCACTGGAAGAAGCAGTGGAGGAGGCCAGAAGGTGTCTCTATTGCGGCCCATGTAAAAGCTGTAAAGGCTGTGTGGTACTGGGACTTCAGCCTAAGATACCAGAAATCGAATTTAATGAAGACTTGTGCATTAGCTGTGGCAACTGCGTCTATTATTGTCCTTATGATGCGGCTAAGATGGAGAGTCCAGGGGGAGTCCATTTTGATTTGGCTGCCTGTCGAGGCTGCGGCTTGTGTGTCGCCATGTGTCCGTCTCTAGCCCTGGAACTAGAAAATTGGGAAGGAGAACGCATTTCAACTTTAATCTCCCAGCTATCATCGGAAACAAAGCCACCCAAAATTTTGGTATTCCGCTGTCAGTGGGCTGCTTCCCCACCACTGAATGAGGAACCCGCACCAAATATTCGCGTCATAGATTTGCCTTGTGCCGCCAGGGTTGATACCTTTCACATCTTAGAGGCTTTCCAAAAAGGTGTAGGTGGTGTTTTGGTAGCGGCTTGTTCTGAAGAGGATTGTCATCGGGGGATGGGGAGCAGAGAGGCACAACGCTCAGTAGTAGCACTAAGGGAAAGGCTAGGCCAACTAGGCCTTCAGGAGAGGCTTCATTTCTGTACAGTAGCTCCAAGATACCCCGAGGAGTTCGATAAAGAATTAGAGCAGTTTAGTCAAAAAATAGAAGCTATTTGTTCAAAGGAAGGGCAAAAATGATAGTAACAACGCAGAAGCCGTTAGATGAGATTCTAGATTTTATCTCTCCTTATACCAATGTCTTGATAGCCGGTTGTGATGGCTGCACCCAGCCGCCAAGGGGCTTAAGAGAGGCTAAGACCTTAAGTCAACTGCTCGAGCTGGGTGGAAAGCTGAGAAATAAAGACTTCAACTTTAAAACAACCACAACGGCAAAACAGTGCGATTATTATTTGACCACCTCGGCACTTAAGCCTCAAATAGAGGAGATGGAGGCAGTGCTATCCTTGGCTTGTGGGATAGGAGTGCAAACATTAGCTGAACTCTTCACTGAGATTCCTGCCTTCCCGGTGCAGAATACCCATTTCATGGGAGCCGAGGAAAGAGAAGCAGGTATCTTAGAAGAAAGGTGTGTTGGCTGTGGAGATTGCCTCATAGCCCTGACCGGAGGTATCTGCCCTGTTGCTAGGTGTAGCAAAGGATTACTTAATGGTGCTTGTGGGGGAAGTAAAGATGGCAAATGTGAACTAAACTCGGAGAGGGACTGTGGCTGGATTCTGATATATGAGCAACTGAAGAAACAGGGTAAGCTACAGAACCTTAAGGAATTTCGCCCTCCCAGGGATTACCAGCTAAGTGCTTGGAGGGTCACCACATAACCAAACCAGTCTAAGGGAAAGGCAAATGGTGCTGGCGGGAGTAAAGAAATTAGCCAAAGTAAGCGTGCGAGGGGTGGTGCAGGGGGTTGGCTTTAGACCCTTCGTCTATCGGTTAGCTCACGAGCACAACTTAATGGGTTGGGTGCGTAACACTTCAGGGAATGTAGAGATTGAGGTAGAGGGAGATAAAGAAACCCTGGAGAATTTCTTGAGCGACCTTAAAGCAAAAACCCCTCCGATGGCACGCATTGAAAAGATTGAAACCACTTTCCATTCTCCAAAGGGTTATGTCAAGTTCCAAATCTGGGAAAGTCTGAGCCAAGAGGGGAAATACCAGTTAGTGTCACCGGATATCGCTACCTGTGAAGATTGCCAGAAAGAGATCCTATCCCCTACTGACCGCCGCTTTCACTACCCTTTCACCAATTGCACTAACTGCGGTCCTCGATTTACTATTATCGAGGACATCCCATACGACCGCCCCAAGACTACCATGCACAAGTTCCAAATGTGCCCTGATTGCCAGCAGGAATATGAAGACCCCCTAGACCGGCGTTTTCATGCCCAACCCAATGCCTGCCCCAAGTGTGGCCCTCGCTTAGAGATAGTCGATGGTGATAGTAACCCTATCAAGAGCGATGATGCCATCAAGACGGCCAGCGAGCTCCTAAAAGCAGGAAAAATCCTGGCTCTTAGGGGTTTAGGCGGATTTCAGCTTGTTTGTGATGCCACCAATGAGGAAGCGATAAATCTTTTAAGGAGCAGGAAAAGGCGCCCCTCCAAACCCTTAGCCATTATGATGGTCACTCTTAAAGAAATTGAAAAACACTGCCTAGTATCTGCTGAGGAGAGAAAGCTCCTTCAATCTCTTGAGTGCCCCATTGTGCTCCTGAAGTGGAAGCGCAGCTCATCCAATATCTCCCCGGCAGTAGCTCCAAATCTAAGGTACCTCGGGGTCATGCTCCCTTACACTCCTTTGCATCACCTTTTATTAAAGGAGACCGGCCTGCCGCTGGTCATGACTAGCGGCAACCTCAGTGAAGAACCTATCGCCAAAGATAATGATGAAGCTTTAGTAAGGCTGGGGGGCATTGCTGATTATTTCCTGCGGCACAACCGGGATATTTTTGCTCGATATGATGATAGCGTCTATATGGTGGAAGGCATACCTCAGGCTATAAGACGGGCGCGTGGCTATGCCCCATACCCCATCTTTCTTCCCTTTAGAGCGAAGCAAATCCTCGCTTGCGGGGCGGAGCTAAAGAATACATTTTGTCTTACCAAAGATGCGCATGCTTTCTTAAGTCAGCACATCGGTGATATGGAGAACGAGGAAACCCTGGAGCACTTTGAAAATACTATTGAACTTTATAAAAAGCTATTTCGCATCGAACCTGAAATCATGGCTTATGATATGCACCCTGAATATCTCGCCACAAAATATGCCCTTCAGGTTGGCCCAGAACAAGATTTAAGCCTTATCCCTGTTCAGCACCATCATGCCCATATTGTAAGTTGCCTGGTAGAGAATGGGGTTGAAGAACCTGTTATCGGGGTAGCTTTCGATGGTACGGGGTATGGCACCGATGGCACAATCTGGGGAGGGGAATTTCTGGTCGCTGATTGGCGTAGTTTCCAAAGGGTGGGACACCTGGAATATGTTCCTCTACCCGGAGGTGCCGCTGCTATAAAGAAGCCCTATCGTATGACTTTGAGCTATCTCTATACTTTGCTGGGAGAAGACTTCGCCTTAGAAGGTCTTCCTATCAGTAAACTTGACTCAACTGAACTTGAGGTAATAAAACAGCAACTAAAGCGGGGGATAAACTCTCTCCCGACCTCAAGTGCGGGGCGACTTTTTGATGCCGTTTCCGCCTTGCTGGGAGTGAGAGAAGAAATAGACTATGAGGCTCAGGCAGCCATCGAGCTGGAGATGCTAACTCCGAATGAAGTGGATAAGCCTAAATTGAAAGCCTATCCTTTCTCCATTGCTAAGCATCAAGGAATGAGAGTGGTAAGGTTAACAGAACTATTCTCAGCAATCGTTCAAGATATGAAAAATCAAACTTCTATTCCCATAATATCCCTCAAGTTCCATAACACTGTGGCTCAAATAATCGCCAGGATGTGTAAATTAATTGACGAAGACACCGGGCTAACCAAGGTAGCGTTAAGCGGCGGTGTTTTTCAAAATCGGCTACTCTTGAAGTTAGTCACCTCTGCCTTACAGAAAGAGGGCTTTAGCGTAATTACTCACCATCTGGTGCCCTGTAATGATGGCGGGATTTCCTTAGGACAAGCAGTGGTTGCCCACTTTGCCAGTATTTAGCTAGGAGGCACAAAACTATGTGTCTGGCTATTCCAGCACTAATCAAACGAATAGAAGATAAGGAAGCTGAGGTTGAGATAGGCGGCATAACCCGTCGGATTAGCCTTTGGCTCACCCCGGAAGCTAAAGTGGGTGATTACGTACTGCTTCACACTGGCTATGCCATAAATATCCTGGACCAAGAAGAGGCTGAAGAAACCCTAAAACTCTTGCAGGAAGTAGCCGAGGCGGCTGAGGAGAAAGGTTGAAATTTATTACTGAATTTCGGCGCTCTGAGCTGGCTGAGGGATTAATTGCCCAAATTCATCGCCGGTCCCAGACGCCGGTGCGTTTCATGGAGTTCTGCGGCGGCCATACGGTAACCATCTTTAAATACGGCATCCGCCAAGTTCTGCCCGAGACCATTGAAATGGTCTCGGGCCCCGGTTGTCCCGTTTGCGTTACCGCCAACGCTGACCTTGATAAGGCGATTGCCCTATCCAAAATCCCAGATGTAATCATCACCACTTTTGGTGATATGCTCAAAGTCCCTGGGAGCCGCTCCAGCTTACAGAAGGTTAAGGCTGACGGTGCCGATGTGCACACGGTATATTCCACTATGGATGCTCTTAAAATAGCCGGGATGAACCCAACTAAATCGGTGGTCTTCCTCGGTATTGGGTTTGAGACCACCGCCCCAACCATTGCCGCTTCTATCCTTCAGGCAAGAGAGAAAAGGGTAAAGAATTATTATGTTCTTTCCTTACACAAGCTCTGCCCTCCGGTGATTCGAGCTATTCTTGACTCAGGCGAGGTCAAACTCCAGGGACTTATATGTCCCGGACATGTAAGCGCCATCATTGGTTCCCACCCTTGGGAATTTATTGCTCAAGATTACGGCATTCCCTGTGTGGTTTCTGGTTTTGAACCCTTAGATATCCTACGGTGCGTCGATATGCTAGTAGCTCAAATTGAAAATGGCGAGTCCAAGGTTGAAATTGCTTACCGACGAGGAGTGCGTCCTGAAGGCAACCAACAGGCTCTAAAGCTTATGGAACAGATATTTGAACCTTGCCCCGCTCAATGGCGAGGGATAGGAGAGGTTCCTAGTAGCGGCTTAAAGCTGAGGAAAGAATATCAGCATTTTGATGCTGAACTTGCCTTTGATATTGACCCCGGACCCACTTACGAGCCTGAGGGTTGCATCTGCGGTGACATCTTACGAGGGGTTAAAACACCTGCTGATTGCCGACTCTTTGGTAAAGCCTGCACCCCACAATATCCAGTAGGACCGTGCATGGTCTCTTCAGAGGGCAGTTGCTCTGCCTACTACCTTTACGGAGAAGGAATTGGAGGATAAAATCCTACTAGCCCACGGTAGTGGAGGAAAACTAGCCCACGAACTGGTAGAGAAGGGCTTTCTCAAAGCTTTTGATAATCCTCTTTTAGCTAAATTGGATGACTCAGCCGTTTTTAACCTCAGCGGTAGGCTGGCTTTCACCACCGATAGCTACGTAGTGAGCCCTATCTTCTTCCCCGGTGGGGATATTGGCAAGCTGGCTGTCTGCGGCACGGTGAATGACCTGGCTATGTCCGGTGCTAAACCACTTTATTTATCTCTTTCCTTCATCATCGAGGAAGGGCTTCCCCAAGGTGAACTGAGTCAGATTGTGGATTCTATTTATAAAGCAGCCCAAGAAGCAAATGTGGAAATCGTCGCCGGGGATACTAAGGTAGTAAATCGAGGTAGCGCCGATAAACTCTTTATCAATACTGCCGGTGTAGGCATAATAGCGGAGGGGATTGACATCTCTGGCAGCAACGCCAGCCCGGGGGATAAGGTGCTTTTAAGTGGACCTATAGGTGATCATGGCATAGCTGTGGTTAGCCAGCGGGAAGGGTTAAGCTTTTCTACACAGCTTAAGAGCGACTGCGCTCCACTTGGGAGCTTAGTGGCTGAAATGCTAGAAGCCAGCTCAAATATCCACTGCTTACGAGACCCCACCAGAGGAGGGCTAGCTACTACCCTAAATGAACTGGCAAAGCAATCAAAGGTAAGTATAAGGATTGAAGAGGAAAAAATCCCAGTGCGAGAAGAGGTTCTGGCTGCTTGCGAGATGTTAGGCTTTGACCCCCTTTATGTAGCTAATGAAGGCAAGCTGGTAGCTATAGTCCCGACTAAAGACGCCAACAAAGTTCTCAAAGCGATGCAACAAAACCACTACGCAAAAGATGCAGCTATCATCGGTGAGGTGCAAGCTGAACGCCCCGGCCGGGTAGTAATGAAAACCTGCTTGGGAGCCTCCCGAATAGTTGATATGTTAGTTGGAGACCTGCTGCCGAGGATCTGCTAAAATGCATGAACTGGCCATCACTCAGAGTATGTTCGAGCTTGTTCTGGAACAAGCCGAGAAGGCTAAAGCTAAGAAAGTGGACAAAATCAACTTGGTTATCGGAGAAATGACCGGGGTTGTTGGCGACTGTGTACAGTTCTACTTCAATTTTCTTAGCCAGGGAACCCTCGCTGAGGGGGCTACTATCTCCTTTGCCATGGTTCCACCAAAGGCTCAGTGTCAGAACTGTGACGAGACCTTTGAACTCAAAGAATTCGATTGGACCTGTCCCAAATGTGGAGATAATAAATTGCAAATCGTAGCCGGTCAAGAATTATTTGTAGAAAGTATTGAGGTGGAATAGATGAAAATAAAGGTCCTGAAAGATATTCTTAGCGCTAATGAGCAGATAGCGCAGGCAAACCGCCATTTACTTAATAGTAAAGGTGTATTTGCTGTGAACTTGATGTCCTCACCGGGCGCTGGCAAAACAAGCCTTATTCTGGAAACAATAAAGGCATTGAAAAGCAAAGTTAAGATTGGTGTTATCGAGGGTGATGTGAGTTCAAGCTTGGATGCCGCGCTAATAGGCAAAGAGGATGTGCCAGTGGTCCAAATAAACACCGGCGGAGAATGTCACCTCGATGCCAACATGGTTTCAAATGCCATCAGCAACATGCCCCTACAGGATATTGAACTGCTCTTTATCGAGAATGTGGGCAATTTGATCTGTCCCGCAGAGTTTACTCTCGGTGAGCATAAAAAGATTTTGATTTCAAGCATCCCTGAAGGTGATGACAAGCCATTTAAGTATCCTTTAATGTTCAATAAAGCAGATGCCGTGCTAATAAATAAAATCGACCTTCTACCATATCTAAAGTTTGATATTCAGGCCTTTTCTCAGGCAGTCAAAGGGATAAACGGAAAGGCAGAAATATTCCAAATCTCCTGTGTTACCAAGCAAGGAATTCAAGAATGGACCTCCTGGCTGCTAACCAAGATGAGCAGGAAATAAGACCCATCATATGGTCAAAGAAGCCAGCAGGCTATATCTAGAATTCTACCTCGGGGTTGACACCAAGGTATCATCGTAGTAATATCTATGCACTATCATGACAACTGGCATGTTGGAGGATGTTATCTAAATGAAAGTTCTTAAGGGTTTCGCTCTCACTATATTAAGCTTACTTCTTGGTCTGTCTCTGTCCATTTTCGGTTTATTATTTATGCTAAATAGCACTATCCTCAATCCAAACTTCATCACCCGCGAACTAGACAGGATTGATGTAGCTGCAATAGTGGAAGAAACCCTTAGTGAGCAAGCGCCTGGAGAAGAGTTCCCAGAAGAGTTTAGAACCGCCCTAGTTAATACTATCGCCAAATTTGAACCCATAGTAAAAGAACAAATAGGCGCTGCCATCGACCCTGTCTATGATTACCTACTAGGGAGAAGCGAAAGCATAGACTTGGCGCTCACACTAAAAAATACTTTCCTTAGTCCCGATTTCATTGCCTCCCTAATGGAGGAACTAGACATATCCGCCTTAGCCGGGGAGCTTCTTGGTGAGCAGTTCGCCGAGCAAATCCCTGAAGGCATGGAGTTTCTGACTGAGTACCTAGACGAAGCCATTGCTGAACTTGAACCGGCGATAAAAGCAGAACTAATCGCTGCCGCCGGCCCCATATCGGATTACCTGCTGGGAGAAAGCCAGAGTTTAGATGTAGTAATATCCCTGGAACCAGTAATAGAAAGCCTGATAGAAAGCCTGAGAGAGCCTCTGAAAGAAGCCTTCATAGAATCGCTACCTCCAGAGGCAGATCAACTACCTCAGAGTGTGATTGACCAGTATTTTGAGCAGGAGTTCGCAAAATTCACCGAAGGAATACCAGAAACCTTTGCCCTTGATGAAGCCATATTCCCACCGGGGATGCCAGCCCGGATTGCTGAGGCACTAGCCGAGGCTGAAGAGAGTCTTGAGCAGGTAAGGCAGTATGTCAGCTACTTCCAGCTCACATACAAACTCCTGATTGTCTTTATGGTACTGCTAATCGTAGGTATCGTCTTCATAAATCGGCTCCAGATAAGGAGCATTACCCGTCAGCTAGGCAGCACCTTCTTGCCTATTGGAGCTCTATCGTTTGCCGGCGTTCTTGTAGCTAAATACTTCGGTGGGGTACAGCTAGCAAAAACGGATATCCCCTCCTTCCTACAGGGGTGGCTGCCACAGGTCGCTAATGACTTCTTGGCTCCGCTACAATGGTTCAGCCTTGGTATTTTGATTGCTGGGGTAGCCCTAATCGTAACCTCTTTCGTCTATAAGCCGCGCGAACCTTCACTCTAAACCATACCGGCTATTCAGTTTTCTCTAAATCGCTAGCGCTACTCTTACGCACGATGAGCTTAAGTCTGTCTTGTTCCACCACAATAACCTCCTCACCGGGGTTCATCCTCCCACTCGCCGACTTTGCCTCCCAGAGCTCACCCTTTATCTTAATCATACCCTCCGGAGCTAGTTGGCTTACTACTTCGCCCCTGCCACCAATCATACCTGGCAGACCGACTACCGGCTTCAGTTTAAGGGCTCGGCTACCCTTCCGATAAAAAATAATCGTAATAGTGCCCCATGCTATCATTACGATAATAAGCAAAGCAAGACCCCACTGAGGGAGCTGAACGCCTAGTCTGGGCAAACCCACAAGCACAATTAACACCAGGGCTGCCTCCTCTAGCAAGGTGCTCAAAACAGCCCATACAAGCCTAGGCGTTATCTTTCTACTCATCTATTTCCCACGCTTTATTATAGCAGGATTGCTCCTGTTGCCGATACTCGAATATGAATGCTATAATTGGTAAGCAATGAAGTTATCCCGTGAAGAAGTGTTACATATTGCCCTGCTGGCTCGACTGGGTCTGACCGAGACTGAAGTAGCTAGACTCGGTGAGCAACTATCTAATATTCTGGAGAACTTTGAGGCGTTACAGCAGGTAGACACCGAAGACATCCCACCTACCGCCCAATCTATTGCTCTCCAAAACGTAACCAAGGACGATGAAGTAACCGCTTCTCTCCCTCCGAGCCAGATTCTGGCTAATGCCCCTAAAAAGGAAAAAAACTTCTTCAGGGTGCGAGCAGTACTAGAATGACAATGCACCAGCTGACTATTCACGAAGCACACGAGCTGCTTAAAGCTAAACAACTGTCCTCAGTTGAATTAACCAAAGCCAGCCTGGGGCGTATCCATCAGGTGGAGCCAGAGGTTCGCGCCCTGGTTACCATTACCGATGAGCTAGCGCTAAAGCAAGCCCAAAAGGCTGATGAGCTTATTGCCGCTGGCGATATTAGCCCCCTTACCGGCATCCCGGTGCTTATCAAGGACAATATGTGCACTAAAGGAACAAAAACCACCTGCTCGTCGAAGATGCTAGAAAATTTCGTGCCTCCCTATAATGCTACCGTGGTAGAAAAATTGAATGCCTGTAGTGTAGTAATTATCGGTAAGGCAAATATGGATGAATTTGCTATGGGCTCTTCTACTGAGAACTCCGCCCTGTTTACCACTCATAACCCCTGGGATTTAAGTCGCGTCCCCGGCGGCAGTAGTGGCGGCTCAGCAGCAGCGGTAGCTGCCAGCGAGACTATCTACGCCCTGGGTTCAGATACCGGGGGGAGTATCCGTCAGCCGGCTGGTTTCTGCAGCGTAACCGGTCTAAAGCCTACCTACGGCAGGGTAAGTCGATACGGTCTGGTTGCCTTTGCCAGCTCTCTTGACCAGATTGGACCTTTAACCCAGGATGTTACTGATTGTGCCCTGGTGTTGAATGCCATCGCCGGTTACGACCCCAGAGATTCTACCTCAGTTCCCTACCCCACCCCTGATTATACCCAATGCCTGACTGCCAACATTAAAGGACTACATATCGGTGTTCCCAAGGAGTATTTCGTTGAGGGAATGCAAACTGAGGTGGCAACAGCTATGAGAGCGGCTATCAATAAGCTTGAAGAGCTGGGAGCGACGATAGACTGGGAAGTATCACTACCCCATACCCCTTATGCTCTAGCGGTATATTATATTATTGCCCCCTCCGAGGCTTCGGCTAACCTGGCTCGCTATGATGGAGTAAAGTATGGCTACTCCTGCCAAGACGCCGATAGTATGTGGGAGGCTATGGAAAAGACCCGCCAGCACGGCTTTGGCGCCGAGGTAAAAAGACGTATCATGCTGGGAACCTATGCCCTGTCTGCCGGTTATTATGATGCTTATTACCTCAAAGCCCAGAAGGTACGCACTCTGATAAGGCAAGAATTTGACCAAGCATTTGAAAAATTTGACGCCCTGGTAACGCCAACCTCACCCACTGTGCCGTTCAAGATTGGGGAAAGGGTGGATGACCCCTTACAGATGTACCTGAGTGATGTCTGCACCCTGCCGATAAACATTGCCGGAGTGCCGGCTATCTCCATTCCGGCCGGCTTTGCCAATGGACTGCCGATAGGTATGCAGATTATCGGCAAGCCCTTTAGTGAGGAAACCATCCTCAAAATCGCCCACGCCTACCAGCAGGCGACTGACTGGCATAAGAAGAAGCCGGAAATCTAAAAAGAAAAGGGGGGCGAAAATGAGCACTTACAATATCGGTGACGCAGACGAATGGGGTTATATTCTTAAGAACCGCAGGGGGCCAGTGGCACTGTGGGAGACGCCAAACGGAAACTATGTTGTATATCTTTCGGCAACAAATGAGCATGTCCTATACGGATTCCGAAAGTATCGTGAAGATGCCGACGCACTCTTTGACAGCGTCTGCAATATGTTCCCAAATTTGGAACCTGAAGTGAGTTGAAGAGAGGAAGCCTCTCTTATATAACTACTTCCCCCTCCCTTTGATAAGGGAGGGGGATAAAGGGGGAGGGTTGCCTAATTGTTATCTCTTAAGATTGCTTCATTACATTCGCAATGACGAAAGGGGAGTGTCATTGCGAGCCGAAGGCGTGGCAATCCTGGTGGTAGGGTATTTATTGTGATTGCGGAGCCTGTTCCGAGCCTGTCCAGAGATTGCTTCGGGACTCTGTCCCTCGCAATGACAGGCGAGGAATCACGCTTCTCGCAAAGACATGAGGCTGGTCTAAAGGGGATGAGTTGAATAACCTTAAAGTTAATTGCTATTCAGGGCATACTTATGCCGAAAGACCTAAGTCTTTCCTCTGGCAAGGCGTGAAATATGAGGTGGGGAAGATAGAAAGAGCCTGGCAGGAGCCAAGGGAGAGGTATTTTCAGGTCAGAACCAAGGATAACAAACTATTCCAACTCTGCTATAATGAGACGGAAAAACAGTGGTCGCTTACCGAACTGGTTAAGGAGTAAGGACAATGCTAAAAGACATTCTTAAAATACTGGAAAATGATGCCCATGCTACCACCAAACAAATATCAACTATGACCGGCGCCCCCAGCGATGAGGTCGCCAAGGCTATTAAGCAAGCTGAGAAAGACCGAACTATCCTAAAATACAAAACCATAATCAACTGGGAAAAGGTTGGGGATGAGCAGGTATGGGCGTTAATAGAGGTCAGGGTTACTCCCCAGAGAGACGTTGGCTTTGATTCCATAGCTGAGCGTATCTACCGCTTCCCTCAAGCTCGCACCGTTTACCTCGTCTCAGGAACCTACGACCTACTGGTTCTAATAACCGGCAAAACCATGCACGAAGTAGCTGATTTCGTGGCTCAAAAGCTGGCCCCTATTGAAGGGGTTCAGGGAACGGTTACTCACTTCGTGCTTAAGCGGTATAAAGAGGACGGTGAAATTCTAGAGGGAAAGGAAGAGGTTAAACGGCAGCCGGTAACACTCTAATTGCCCTCAGGAGTTTTTATGTCAACTAAACCCACAATTAAACAGCAAAGCCTTACCTCACACCGGGTAAACCGAATAGTCCCTTCAGGGATAAGAAAGTTCTTCGACCTCCTCGCTTCTATTGAAGGGGTAATCTCACTCGGGGTTGGCGAGCCTGATTTTACCACCCCTTGGCATATTCGCGAGGCAGCTATCTACTCGCTGGAAAAGGGCTACACGATGTATACCTCAAACTTGGGCATGCCTGAGCTACGCCAAGAACTGTCACGCTACCTGAAGGATAACTATAACCTGGAATATAACCCAGATGGTGAACTTCTGATTACAGTTGGGGTTAGTGAAGCATTAGACCTGGCGATGAGAGCTATTCTTGACCCCGGTGATGAGGTCATTATGCCCGATCCTCACTATGTCTCCTATGATGCCTGTGTCATTCTGGCTGGAGGGACACCAATTATGGTGCCCACTAACGAGGAAAATAACTTCGAGATTAGTGCCGCCGATATTGAGGCAAGGATTACCGACAAAACCAAGGCAATACTCATCGGTTATCCCGCCAATCCTACGGGGGCGGTAATGAGCCGAGATAAACTAATACAAATAGCTGAGGTAGCCCGGCGACATAAGCTATTAGTAATCTCTGACGAGATTTACGCCAAGCTGGTCTATGGTGTGGAGCATACTTGCTTGGCGGCACTACCTGAAATGAAAGAAAGCACCATCCTTCTCGGTGGATTCTCCAAGACTTTCGCCATGACCGGATGGCGCATTGGCTACACGGCAGCTCCTAGAGAGATTACCGCCGCCATGACCAAGATTCACCAATATACTTTGCTTTGCGCCCCTATAATGGGACAGGTAGCCGCTATTGAGGCACTGAAATCAGGTGAAGCCAGCACCGCCGAGATGGTTGAAGAATACAACAGGCGACGCCTGGTTATAGTCAAAGGATTAAACGATATTGGCTTACCTTGCTTTGAGCCACGCGGTGCATTCTATGCCTTCCCATCAATAAAGGGCACCGGTATGAACTCAGAGGAATTTGCCGAAAGGCTCCTCATTGAGGAAAAAGTAGCCGTAGTTCCCGGAGTAGCCTTTGGACAATGTGGTGAAGGATACGTCCGTTGCTGTTATGCCACCTCTTTAGTTGATATTGAGGAAGCACTATCCAGAATGAAGCGGTTCGTGAATAAACATAAAAAGGAGAGTTAATACAATGGGTTACTTTAGAATAATGGCGGCAATACCGGGTTTCTTCCTAAGTTCATTCTTTTTTATGCTCCTCTGGGGCGTTATTGCCCCGAAACTCGGTATCGTGGATATCAACTATGTAACGTCCATGCTGATAACAATCACACTCTGGATAGCGATAGCACCTTTGGCAGCGGCCCGCAAGAAGAAATAAGCGATATAGCTTTTAGAAAAGTGATTTTCACCACAGGAGGCAAGGTAGATTAAAGAGACCTATGCTAAAGCCGGCGTCAATATTGATGTTGCCGCCAAAGTAAAAGAGCTGATTAAGAAACATGCCCGGTCTACCCTTCGTTCTGAGGTCTTGAGTGGCGTTGGCTTCTTTGGCGGGCTCTTTGAGTTTAAGGGATATAAGAAGCCAGTATTGGTATCCAGTACCGACTCGGTAGGTACCAAGCTAAAGATTGCCAACGCTTTGGCCAAGCACGATACCATTGGTATTGATATAGTCAATCACTGTATTAATGACATACTAACCTGTGGCGCTGAGCCGCTCTTCTTCCTGGACTACATCGGCATCGGCAAGCTGACACCAAAAAAAGTAGAAGCTATTGCCAAGGGGTTAGCCCAGGCCTGCCGTGAGGTTGGTTGTGCTCTGATCGGTGGTGAAACAGCCGAGATGCCCGGGATATATGCTGGGGAGGATTATGACCTGGTAGGTTTTATCATCGGGGTGGTGGAGAAAGAAAAGATTATCATGGGAAAGACAATTGCTGTTGGTGATACCATTATCGGCTTGCCCTCCAGTGGGTTGCATACCAATGGTTATTCTCTGGTGCGTAAGATTTTTGGTGAAACTAAACCAGCACTAGATACTTATTACCCTGAGTTGAACCGAACCCTGGGTGAAGAGCTGCTGGAACCTCATCGCTGCTACTATAACCAGTTAAAGCCTCTGCTACCGATTACCAAGGGTATGGCTCACATTACTGGCGGTGGTTTAGTTGATAATGTACCCAGGATTTTACCTCAGGGTATGACGGCAAAGTTTCACAGCCAAGCATGGACAGTCCCCCCTATTTTCCAGCTTATTCAACAGCGAGGTAATGTTGACCGAAACGAGATGTACCGTGTGTTTAATATGGGTATCGGTATGGCGCTCATTTGTTCACCTGAGGTTGTTAACCAACTCACAGGGCAATTGCCCAAGGCAAAGGTTATCGGTGAGGTGGTGAAGCAAGCAGGGAAGGCAAGGGTAGTTATTAAATAAACAATTAATGGGAGGAGATTTTTCATGCGAGCTATTATTAGCGTCTCTGACAAAGGTGGGATAACTGACTTTGCCCAAGGGCTGAATCAGCTAGGATTCGAGATATTCTCAACCGGTGGCACTAAAAAGGCACTGACAGAGGCTAAAGTCCCAGTAAAAAGTGTCTCTGAGATTACTGGCTTCCCTGAGATTCTTGATGGCAGGGTAAAGACGCTGCACCCGGCGGTTCATGGTGGCATTTTGGCCAGGCGTAACCTGCCCAGTCACATGGAAGAGCTAGCCAAGAACAACATTGAGGTAATTGACCTGGTAGCTATTAACCTCTACCCTTTCGTCCAGACAGTAACCAAGGAAGGGGTTACTCTTGATGAAGCACTAGAAAATATTGATATCGGTGGTCCAACCATGATTCGGGCGGCAGCCAAGAATTTCCCCAGTGTCATTGTGGTCGTAGACCCAGCCGACTATCAGCCAGTCTTGGAGAGGCTGAAGCAAGGAGAATTGCCTCTAGCTGAACGGAAACGATTAGCTCAGAAGGCTTTCCAGCATGTAGCTGTTTATGATACCGCTATCTCTCAGTATCTGAGACAGGATATGGAAGGCTTTCCTGAGGAGATGACCGTAGCTCTGAAGAAGCGATATGGGCTTCGTTATGGAGAGAACCCTCATCAGCAGGCTGCCTTCTACTCTGAACAGGTAGTTGGCAGCGGGCAGGAGACCGGTATTACCTGGGCAAAACAGGTATGGGGTAAGGAGCTTTCGTTTAACAATATTCTAGATGCTGATGCTGCCTGGGGTGTGACAACTGACTTCGCCGCACCAACGGTAGCTGTTATCAAGCATACTAATCCCTGCGGTCTGGCTAGCCATGATAATATTACCGAGGCTTATCGACAGGCACTCAGTGGCGACCCTGTAGCTGCCTTCGGCGGCATTGTCGCTGTAAATAGAGCTATTGACCTAGCTACTGCCGAAGAAATCAGAAAGACCTTCTATGAGATAGTGATTGCGCCGGAATATGAAGCTAAGGCGCTAGAGGTACTAAAAGGCAAGAAAAATCTTCGTATCCTGGTTGCCGAATTACCCCCGAATTACGGGGCTGCTCCGACTGGCTACCTTGATTTCCGCCGAGTAAAGGGTGGATTTCTCATCCAGGACTCGGATTCTCTACCCGAAGGTAGCGTCAACCTCAAGGCAGTAACCAAGCGCAAACCAACCAAAGCTGAGATAGAAGACCTCCTTTTTGCCTGGCGAGCGGTTAAGCATGTAAAGTCAAACGCCATTTTGTTGGTCAAGGATAAGACACTTCTGGGAATGGGAGCAGGACAACCCAGTCGGATTGTCAGCGCCCAGGTAGCCAAGGAGAAGGCTGGAGAGAAGACTAAGGGCAGTGTTCTGGCTTCTGATGCTATGTTTCCATTTCCTGATGTGGTTGAGGCAGCTGCCGCTGGCGGGGTAACTGCTATCATCCAGCCCGGCGGCTCAATAAGGGATGAAGACTCAATCAAGGCAGCTGATAAGCACAATATAGCCATGGTCTTTACTGGAGTGAGGCACTTTAGACACTAAGCCCAGAGTGGAGGAGAGCTATCCCCGGTATTACCCCTAACCCAAGGCTTAAATGGGTAATGCAGGGCTAATTCAGTCCCGCTCAAACTTCAGACATAAAACCTGCTTGGTACCCTTGGTAACCTTTACCCTATCATCTATACGCCAACCGACTACCCAAAGAATATGTTCAGGTGAGCAAACAACAGGGATTCGCTGCCGCCAGGCAGAAGGGATTTTGCTGTCAATCATAAACTCCCCTAATTTCTTGGGCTGGCTCATCCCCAGCGGCTGAAATCGGTCACCGGGCTGGCGAGAGCGCACTACCAATCTGTCACCAGTCTTATCAAAGTCAAGGTAGGCGGTAAAATCCTCATCTTTCTCTGCCATCTGTTCTCGGCTTATTATGGTTGCCACTACACACCAGCCAGAGAGGTGAGTTTCACCGGGTAGTTTCAGTGGGAATTTGCCTCCCAGAACAGGGAATGGAGATAAAGCGGCTGCATCTGGACCTATCAGGTATTTATCATAGTCTATGAAGAAGTTTAGACCCCCAGGCAGACTGAGCCTTTTTCCCGCCGGCTTGGTTAAGGCATCCATTATTTCTTCAATATGGCGTGTCTCAATATCCTTAAGATTACCTAGCAACTTTTCTATGGACATTCGAAGCAGGTATCGCTGTAGGGCAGAAGGCAGCTCAAGAAACCTTCCCTTATCTAAAACAATCGTGTTTTCTTGCCTTTGGACAAGTTCATCCCATAACCGAGCGCTCTCACTATCAAGAAAGGCAAGGTCATCACCAGCAATGCGGGCTGTTCGAAGCAAAGCTTCATCCACCCGCGGGTTATAGCTCCGCAGTAGGGGCAGTAGTTGGTGGCGGATCCTATTTCTTAGCGGTGATAATGACAGGTTAGAGGCATCTGTACGAGGCATAAGCTGGTGGTGGTGACAATAATCGGCTGTCCCCTGTCGGCTTAGCAGCAATATAGGTCTTATTATAGTGAGGCTATTCCCTGAAGACTGCCACCGGCTACTTGGTTGCAAGCCGCGAAGCCCTCTGGTTCCTGTTCCCCGGATTAGATGCATCAGTATGGTCTCTATATGGTCATCAGAGGTATGTCCTACCGCCACTTGATTAGTTCCAATAGACTTTGCCACCTGAGCCAGGAAGGTATATCGCACCTCACGGCCTGCCTCTTCTAACGAAATGCGCTGCTGGGCTTGATAAGCCTTTACATCACGCTTCTCTATAGTAGCTGGAATACCCAGTTGACGAGCTAGATCAGCAACATACTCAGCGTCAGCCTCAGCATCAACACCTCGCAGTTGGTGGTTAAGGTGAGCCACGTGCAGCCTTATACCTAATTCCTCCTGGAGCTTAGCCAGGATATGGAGCAAGCAGACTGAATCTGGTCCGCCGGATACTGCCACCAGAAGTTCGTGCTGACTTGATACCAGTCTATGCTCCCGGATGAATTGCAGCACCCTCTGCTCTAATGGTGGTTGTTTCGCAGTTACCAATTTCTTTCCTTTTAGGGACATGTTAAATGTTTACCATATAATCTGGATTTCAACTATAGCCTCACTGTAATCCGTTAGCCGGCCTGTAACAGCCCACTGCCATGGGTAAGGTTTGCCTACAATCAGCTCTACCCCTTTATCTGATTGCGGCTCGATAAAAATAAGTCCCCTATCCACCGTCTCAAAGGCAACTACGGCATGTGCCCATTCTTTAAAGCGAATACGCACATACGCGGCTCGGATGCCGTTGGCTTCGGCATTATTATTAAGCTCAGCAGCGAAATCAAAGCAGACATATTCACCCTCGATAAACAAATTGGAATCTGTCTTATCATGAGCCAGGAACTCCCTTAGCTCTTCATCTGTAGGGTTACGAAGTTCGACCCGGGTAGCCACTTCTTCTTTGGGAGCAATCTCCAGTCCGATTTCGTATCCCTTGTCATACCCTTTATTGTATGCCCCACTGTAAGCTTCTTGGTAACCACCATTATAGGTCTGGGCATAACCTTGGTCATAGCCATCGTCGTAAGCAGCAACGATTTCCTTACTAAAAGTGCTACCTGTGGTACCTATGTAAATAATGATGTCTAAGACAATAATCCCTTCTACCAGGATAACTATCCCAAGGATAATTCTGGCTATGGCAATACCAAATTCTCTTAAACCACCCACTTAGCTATCCTTATTCTTTAATTCACCTACCAGACGATTGTTATTTCGGTAATTGTATCGTCATAGGTTGGGGTAGGTAAGCCGTTCAACTCCCTGTAGCCTTTGCCTACCTCCACCTTTACCTCTTTATACGACCACGGCTCAATAATAATAATTCCGTTATCTACAGTTTCAAAAGCAACCAGCTCCAAAACGTAAACCATTCCGGCAGCAGCCTCACGAGCAATTTGACACCGAACATATGCCGTTCGGATGCCATTGGTTTCAGCATAGTCATGGATTCCCCCAGCAGAATCCATCTCACCCTCAGCTAATACTTCCTGCACCTCGTCATAGGTAGGATTGTAGAGAAAATAAAAGCCTGCTTCATAGCTGCTACCATAGCCTCCACCCTCAGCCTTCTCGTAGCCAATCTTACTGCCTTCTTGGTAACCAATCCTGCTCCCTTCCCTAAAGCCCACCATATGACCTTGGGCATACCCTTCCTCAAAGCCATGCTCATGAGCAGCGGCTAATCTGCTCGCAAGGTAACTTGTGACAATAACACTAGTGGCAATGCCAACGACAATAAGTACAGCAATTATGATGCTAGTTTTGATTAGTCCCTTCATTATCTTCCTGCCAGGATAAGCTTGGTGCGGTGTATTAATTGTGGGTGTTGAGTAAAACCCAGGGCTGAAGCAACCTGCTCTGGTCTGCCCGAACCGCTGTTATCACAACGTAACCTCATGCCTACGGTACAACATGGATGATGGCACTCAATAAGCCACAGGTCATCAATTAAAGTCCTCAGGTCATAGCTTCGCGTGCCGGTATCCCTCTGATGTTGCCACGGTAGATGTTCTACTGAGAGCAAATCGTTAAGAGCTGATTCTATATCCCTTTGTCCCTTCTCCGTTGGCACTTCAACCTTATATTCGGCATAGCGAACCTGTGCTTGCAGAGATGGCATACTTAGGGCTATTTGATACACTTGTAGTATTTCAATGCCAGGAGGTAGTTGCTGGCTTACGGCAGCAGCAAACCAATGAGGGGAAACCTGCTTATTGCCAAGGATGTCCATTAGCTCAGCTTCACTAGTTACCCCCACAGGAAGAGGAGCAGCTAGTGATATGCGGGGGTGGGGGCTAAATCCTTCTGAGTAGGCTAGAGGTATGCCAGCACGGTGAAGTGCTCTTTGCCACAGGCGCACTATATCAAGGTGGGAAATGAATTTTACTTCTTGGCCACGGCAAAACCTAATGCGCAGACGCTGCATCGCTTCCCTTACGATGTCTTTCCTTGGTCAGGAGAATTTCCTCGATTTTGAGCTCCCGCATTCTGGTTATTACCAGCTTCAAATCCTTATACCTTAGCTGCTCACCAGTTTTAGGTATATGCCCTAAAAGGTGGAGCACGAAGCCAGCCACTGTTTCATAGTCACCCTCAGGCAATTCCAAGTCCATCTCTTCATTGGCTTCCTCGATACGCATACCACCATCGACTTGGAAGGTATACTCATTGATTGCTTCATACTCCTTTTCGGCAGCTGCCAGCTCGTCCCCTACTGGCCCCACAATCTCCTCAACCAATCGACTGAGGCTAACTATACCAGCGGTACCACCATACTCATCAACAACCACACACATCCGATAGTTTTTATCTCTCATCTCAGCAAAGAGTTCGCTAATACGCTTGGTCTCAGGAGTAAAATAAGCGGGACGAATCAGGTCATCAATGGGAGCCTGGTTATTGATAGTGCCCTTAGCCTGAGCCATGAGCACATCCTTTATGGAGAGAATGCCGACTACATTATCCATATTCTCCTGATACACCGGGAAACGAGATATGGGGGATTCAGCATAAAGGGCAAGAAAGTCAATCAGTTTAGAGCCTTGCTCAATACATACCACTTCAGGGCGTGGCACCATGACCTCACGGACCGGTCGGTCGCCAAAGTCAAAAACCTTATGCAGCATCTCGGCCTCAGCTTCTTCCACTTCTCCCTCTCTATGTCCCACTGATATCATAGTCTGAATCTCTTCCGCACTGACTAGAGACCTAGACACCGGCGCCCCTCTAGCTATCTTACTGAACCCTGAGGCTATCCAGCTCAGCACTACTACGAAGGGAGTAAACAACCACGATATTAGCTCTATCGGCCTAGCAAATATAAAGGAAAGCCTTTCAGCATGCCGAATAGCTATGGTTTTGGGGGTAGTTTCACAAAATATCAAGAGAATGATGGTTAGGCCTATGGTAGCAATAAGGATGCCCCACCGCTCCCCCAAAAGAGAGAAGGCTAGGGCGGTAGCTAGAGCAACAGCAGCAGTGTTAACTAAGGTGTTACCCAGCAAGACCGTTGAGAGGAACCTCTCCGGCTGCTGAATCATCCTGGCTATCCGTTTTGCTCCCTTTACCTCGGTGCTAACCAGATGTTCCACCCTTAACCTAGGGAGGGCAGTAAAGGCTGTCTCCGCGCTAGAAAAGAAGGCTGATAATACTAAGCAAATAAAGAGAAACACCAAGTACAGTGTTTCGGTGCTATCCATATAGGATTATTCCCCTTTTACTAAACAAACCCCCGACTAATCACCTTAATATCATCATACCATTAGCTAATAGGCGTGTCAAAAGAGCGTGCTGCTTGCACTCTAGTGTCTATGCTATAATCGGGATATATGAAAATTCTGGGTATCGAGACCTCTTGTGATGAAACAGCAGCGGCGGTGGTGAAGGATGGGCTTAGAATCCTATCCAACCAGATTGCCTCACAGGTAGAAATCCATGCTCGCTATGGAGGGATTGTTCCTGAGGTCGCCTCTAGACAGCACATTCTAGCTATCATCCCTATTATTGAGCAGGCGATGACCCAGGCTAAGGCTACATGGAGTGAGCTGGATGGCATTGCCGTCACTATTGGACCAGGTCTGGCTGGCTCACTACTGGTTGGAGTAAACGTAGCTAAGGCCATCGCCTCAGCTCATGGGTTACCTATTACCGGAGTTAACCACCTTGAGGGTCATATCTACGCTAACTGGCTGATTGGTCAAAATCCTGAGCTTATTCCCCGCTTTCCTTCGATATGTCTCATTGTTTCCGGAGGGCATAGTGATTTGGTGTTAATGAGAGGGCACGGGGATTATGTGTTATTGGGTCGGACACGGGATGATGCTGCCGGTGAAGCCTTTGATAAAGCAGCCAGAATACTGGGATTAGGCTATCCCGGCGGTCCCGCCATTGAGCAGACGGCAAGAAATGGCACTGCTTCTCTCAAGCTACCTCGTGCCTGGCTTAAAGGGACTAACGACTTTAGCTTCAGTGGTGTCAAGACAGCCCTGCTCCGTTTGGTGGAGGAGGATAAGGTCTCAAGCAGAGCTGATGCTGCTGCCAGCTTTCAGGAAGCAGTGGTTGATGTCCTGGTTACCAAAACGGTAACTGTAACCAAGGAGCACCGGGTAAAGCAGATTTTACTGGCCGGTGGAGTGGCATCAAATAAGCTGCTTCGAAGTCGGCTGGTGGAAAATTCACCTATCCCGGTTCTGGTTCCTGAACCTATACTATGCACCGATAATGCCGCTATGATTGCTGCCTGCAGCTATTATCACTTCCAAGCCGGTAAGATAGACAGTTTAGATTTAGATGTCATTCCCAGCCTTAAGCTGGCTTAAGGGGCAGTAGTGGCATCTACCTTGAGTGCACAGGGTATTATAGATATAAATTAGCCCTTGTTGCCTCCGGGCTGAGTTGACCAAACTGGTGCTTAGCTCAAGCTGATACCTCATATGCCTTTCCACAGAGTTTACTGCCAGCTTAGGGTAGTGACAGTAAAGGTCAAAGGCCTTCTTCTTAAGTCTTGGCCGGGAGGCGAGTTGGCTCCAGGCAAATATAAAGGGCAGAAGCACATTCACTATAATATCAGCCGCCCGCCTATCACCTAGAAGGGTTGGGGTTCTTACCCTGCTACCTAAGCAAAAATCAAAGTGGTTTGCCCAATAACCATTGGTGGTAACTAATAACCCCTCTTCTAATCTATGGTGACCTTGACTGACCGGCACCTCCTTTACCATGTTGACTAATGCTTCAAACATCCCCTTCTCCTTATAACGGAGTATAAGATAACTCATTGCTACTATACGCCGAACCGGGAAGTTACTTGGTCTAACCTTAAATAGATGCCAGTCATTCCGGGACATCACCTCAGTGTGGCGAGAAACAGCCCATAACCTCTCTAACCTGTCTATCCACCTACCGTCTAATTTGTTTTCCCGGAGTCCATCATGGCATTGTGAGGGAAGTAGCCCAGCGGTACCCAATAGTAGAGCCTGTTGTTGGGCAAGACACTCTTCGTCTGATATTCTACCTCGGGTCATCGACTCCAGGATCTGAAGTGGTAGTCGGCGGGCTAGCTCTAGACAGGGAAGCTTATTCTTAGAGTAACCCAAGGCACCCATTATCCCCCTATAAAGGGATTGGCTCGCCCCTATTTCAGCTAAATCCACTTGAAACCGAGAAACCTTAGCCAAAAACCGCTCTTCCCCAGCGCTGTCTAGAAATCCAGCTATAGTACTCGCAGTTAGGCGCTGAGCCACTTTGAGGCAAGGCATATTCAAGGTAACGGAGGGATATACCTCGTCAGACTGCTGGCTAACCGGGTTTTCTATGTATTTATGTAAAGCAAGAATAGGAATATTCTTTCCATTCTGAAGAATAGTAGCTGCCCCAGTATCATGCCACATTACCACATGCAGGATTACCCGGTTATAGGCAGGGTCCAGGTGGTGTCGGTGAACTCGCCAACTACTGGACTTAACATGAAGTTCTATATCTCCCATTATTAACCCTCGGCTGGTAGCAATAACTGCATCACAGAAATCAGCCCCCCGGTCATCATTGAGCCTCCCCGGATAGATTACCTTTACCGGCTCACCACCCTCAGTGACCAGCTCTGACCTGCTTAGTAATTGCTGCTGCCAGAGCTTAACAATTTGTTTCTCGGAGAGATTACTGGTCACCTCACCACCTTTAGGTTGCTACAGATAACCCTGTACCCTTTGTTTTACACGATATCGTGTATCACCAAGCTAAAAAAAGCGATTTTTGCCTAAACCCAATTAATTAGCCCCTTTACCCTAACTGTTTATCAAGCTCTTGTTTAAATACCTGGCAAGCTGGTTGATCAAACAAGGCAAAGACTACCCGGTTAAGTCCTGTTTCCTCGGCTGAGTACTGGCGTACCTCGCTAATCATTATCCTAGCACACTCATCCAGAGGAAAGCCACCAACACCAGTGCCCAGAGCCGGGAAAGCAAGGCTCTTGATACCAAGCTCGTCACCTCTAAGCAAGCTATTTCTCGTTGCCTGCCTAATTTTTTCAGCATCAGTCTTAAGGTCTTGCCCCATCACCGCGGCATGTATAATATACTTTGTTTCTAGCTTACCGGCTCCAGTTACTACCGCTTCCCCGACAGGAATAGGCCCCTTTTTAACCGCCTCATCCTCTATTTCCTTACCCCCGACTCTCTTCAGGGCGCCAGCTACCCCACCACCCATCCATAATCGATTATTAGCTGCGTTTACCAAGGCATCAAGTTCAAGCTGAGTAATGCCTCCCTGGTAGACCTCAATTTTAATCATTGCCTTCACCTAGGCTATGCTTATTATACACGGAACCGTGTATAATGTCAAGGCCTTTCGGTTTCTGAGGAAGTGGCTTCATACTTAAATTTGGCGCGTTCAGCAATAATAGACAGAAGGGTAGATGAGGCACCGCGGGGTTTATACATTCCTAGTTCCCATTCGCTTATTGTCTGCTGGCGTGTGCCCAGTCTATCTGCCAGCTCACGCTGGGTTAAACCTAGATGGCGCCTTAAGGCACGGATATACTCACTATCCCATTGCGGTCGGTCCACTTTGTACTGGCTACTCATAGCCAAATACTACACGATTTAGTGTAAACCGTCAACAACCTCAATCTTTGGCCCGGATGAGACTCATAAATGGGCATTATGATGAAGGCAGAGGCATACTTTAGCCAAAAACCTATGTATCAGTACTGAGTATGCGGATAATTCTCGTCTTAGCCCTCGCCACCTCCAGCTTATCGACCTTCTCTATCGCCGCCTGGAGGTTTCCCTCCCTGGCTAAATGAGTAGTCACAATCACGTGGACAAATTCTTTGGAAACTGCTTCCTTCTGGATTACAGCGGCGATACTAATACTGTATTCCCAGAAGATGTTACAAATCTGAGCCAGGACACCCGCTTGGTCCACTACACCAAATCTCAGGTAGTAGCGTCTCTCAACAGCTTCAGTAGAACCTAAGACCAAAGCCTCTGGCGAATCTGGCATGGGCAGTGTCCTGCCCTCAGCTATATCCAGCAAGTCTTTAATAACTGCGTCCGCTGTGGGGTAAGTCCCGGCTCCTGGAGCAACTAAGCCGGATATTACTCCATATTCATCCTCAAGCTCAATGCCATTATATGCTCCCTCAAGAGAGCCTAAAAGGGACACCTGAGGAACTAATGCCGGATGCACGCTAACATTAAAAACGCGTTCTTTTTGCTCAATCACCCCAACCAGCTTAACGGAATATCCCAGTTCAGTGGCATACTGGATATCCTGCGCAGCGAAATCTCTAATTCCCTCAACGGGAAAAGGAGCAACAGCATGATACGAATTGCTAATAAGACCCAATATAATGCGAATCTTGTTAGCCGTATCTATCCCGTCTATATCCTCTGACGGGTCACTCTCAGCATAGCCTCTTCCCTGGGCTTCTTTAAGCGCCTCCTCAAATCCCTTTCCCTCCCTTGACATGGTAGACAGTATGTAGTTACAGGTACCGTTCAGAATGGCATAAATTCTTCGGAATTTTTTGGCAGCGGTTCCGGCCTGGCGCAACTCGTGAATGAGTGAATGACAGCCAACAAAGCTGGCTCTGAAGCCAACACGACGGTGCAAAGTTGAAGCCAGTTGAAAAATACTTTCCCCCTCCTGAGCTAGTAGCATCTTGTTGGCAGTAACTACATCTTTACCATTCTGCAGGGCTGTTAAGAGAACACTTTTGGCTGGTTCAATACCGCCTATCAACTCAACCACAATATCAATTTCAGGGTCACTGATGGCCTGTTTCCAATCTGTGGTAAGATATTCCGCCGGTATGGTAACGGAGCGCTTTCTTTCCAGGTCAATATCAACCACTTTTGCCAGCTCTAAGCCAGCAACCCCTTTTTGATAAAGAATCTCCACCACACCGGTGCCAATATTACCAAAACCTATTACGGCTACTTTCTTTGGTTTTACCATCATATAGGGATATTACCGCCGTAAACAGGCTGGTGTCAAATAATACAATGCCTTATTTCACATCAGTTCCGTCTGCTTGAGGCTCCCCCTAGCTGCCCGCGGTGAATACTGGTTGGCGGCTTCAACCAGCAGAGCCAGGCTCATCAGGAAATCGTCATGCCCCTGTGACGGGTCAACATAGAAATTCATCGTCTGGCTGGGACGGTACTGGCTCTTCGCCTTCTCCATCTCAAACCAGAACTCTTGATACTCGGTTGAGCCATCCCCGGCATACATTTTCAACCGGCCTGAGTTAATGCTGGCTAACAGGCTAAAGCCTAACTCCGACTTTGACCGCTGAGTGAAGGTGAAAGGAATAACCCGTGAGCCTAATGACTGCCTGAGGAACGAGCTCACCGGCTGACCAACTCCGGTAGCATCAACCACTACCCTACGGCAGCGCCATACGTTCCTGAGGATGTCAACTAATTGAGGGTAGAGGTCGGTATGCTTCCTGCCTGTCCACCAGTAATGCTCAACAACCTTAATCTTAGACTGCTTTTGAACATCATCACTAATAGTAAAGTCTAACTCGCCAATAGTAACCACAGTAGAGTCCTGACGTGGTTTAAGGGCTCTTAAATGGGCTCCTTCCTCTTCCTCAGCCTCCCCAGCCAGGTCAATACCGGCGACATAGACCTTACTGCGGTCAGGTTGATGCTTCCTTACATGTTCGCCGCTTAGCTGAGCCCTCTGCTGAGGTGATAGGTATCCCCCACCGCCATGGATGGGTAAAAGTCGGTACTGAGAAAGGAATAGGGGATGGTTCTCACCAAGGCGCTCCCTCTCCGCTTCAACATAGGCTAAATAGTCGGGATTATACTTGGCCACTTCCTGCCAATCATAGCGGAAGTGGCGTTTGATACCATCCCTTCTCTCCAGTTCGCAATTAGTCTGCTTTATCTCCTCAAGCAGAGTAGCATCATCCCAGGTAGTGCCATAGTGAACGGTAGTAACATTGGTCGTTGCCCCCATAGGCTTGAATTCTTTGGTATACTTTTCCTTGCTGACATCCTGCGATTCATCTATTTCCAGGAGAATATGAGCGGTGTTACCCACCACATTAGCTGACTCATCAGCCGATAGGAATATTGCCCTGGCATTCCCCAGCCTAATGATATAACCCAGCTCAGCCACCCAGATACCAGCAAAGCCAGCATCATTCAGCCTGTCCTTCAACCGTATCATAGAGATAACCGTCTGCGGTTTAAAGGTAGGCGCACACTTAACCAGGTTCTGTGGCTCAGCCATATAAAGGGTCAAAAGCAAGAGCTCAAGTTGAGCTGACAGTTCATTCTTACCCCCCTGCCTAGCCATTTCAACAGAAAAGGTGAGACCTTTTCTTCCAAAAATGCTGTCCAAGATAGCCAGCGCCACTTCTCGCTGGTAGGGCCGTAGCTTACGCAAGGTAAGCTGGCTAGGCGATTTATTTGCTGACGGCGGCCCCGATGCTGATTCCGAGGGGGAGGGCGACATCTCTAAGGACATTACCTATTGCCTCCTTCAGTCCTTTCTTCTGTTCCTTGGTGATGTTATATCTGGTCTTAACCAGCCTCGCCAGGGTATTGGCAGCTTGCATAATAAGCTTGATGTTCTCCGGGTCATGTTCAAGGAGGGATTTTATCTTAACCCGTAGCAGGGCAATCTCATCATCAATACCCTCAACGCCAGTGGCTAGCTCAAAATCGAGCCGCTCTGCCTCATCAAGCACCTTAGAGTAGAAGCCGTGCTTCCTAGCGTTTTGATTGCCCTTGGGTGCCCCTCTTTTTCTTTCCATCTTTGCTGGCATGTAGCTTGTCTCCGTTCTTAAGCATTCTAGCCGTGACCAAGATAATGGTATGGGCTGCCAAGTCCCACCTCTGGTTTTCCACAGCCAATCTTAATAACCTCATGACTCCCCCCTTTCCTACGAATAATAGCACATATGTTCTATTATGGCTACAAAGTTTTGTCACCTTCTGAGCCTCATTTAAATTGATATTAGGGCATAAGTGGTATAGAATAGACTGGAATTTGAAAAATGAATGTTGCCAAGCAACTTCACCAACTACAAGAGATTGACCTGGAACTTGAGTCTACTGAGCAGGCTCTTAAGCAAATTTCCAGCCAGCTTGGAGAAAGCCAGCCAGTAGTCAGTACCCGAGCTAAACTAGAATCAGAGCAACAGCATCTAGATGATTTGAAACGCCAGCAACACTCAGCCGAATGGGAAATAGATGACCTCACAGTCAAGATAACCACTGCCGAGGAAAAGCTCTACGGTGGCAAGATGACCAACCCTAAAGAGCTGGCTGACCTCCAGCATGATGTCGATAGCCTGAAAGCCAGACGTAACCAACTGGAAGATAAGACACTAGAGATAATGGACCAGGTTGAGCTTGCCACGGCAAGCGTAGCTAAGGTAAGCAGTAAGTTTGAGGCGTTGGAGACTGAATGGCACAGCCAGCAACAGAAGCTATCGGCTGAGATGGAACAACTTAAAAATAAACTATCTGACCTTAAACAGAAACGACAACCACTATCGGCTGAGATTGACCCTCAGACACTTGAGCTCTACGATGACCTCAAAAAACAAAAGGGGACAGCCGTTGCCAAGATAGAACAGGGAATATGCCGCGGCTGCTCAATATCACTACCCATCAGCGAGTTGCAGCAGGCGAGGAGTGGCAACCCAGTACGCTGTAGTAGCTGCAGGCGTATTTTGTTCCTGGCCTGATGAAGAAAGTAATAATAAATACTGACGGTACCGCTGAGCCTAACCCGGGGCCAGCGGCTATTGGCGCCATCATAAGGGATGAGCAAGGCAAGGTCATTGCTACTATTTCTCAATCCATTGGTCGAGCAACCAGTAACCAAGCAGAATACAGGGCTGTCATTACCGCTCTGGAAACAGCCATCAGGTTAGGTGCCAGGCAAGTTACCCTTCGTTCAGACTCAGAGTTGGTGGTCAGACAGCTCAATAGACGATACCGGGTAAAGGCGGCAGCTCTTAAACCCTTATACCAACAAGTAAAGCAACTGTTAGGTCAACTCAGGGGCTTCACTATCACTCATATCCCACGTCAGCAAAACAGAGAGGCTGATAACCTGGCTAATATAGCCCTGAAGCAATCTGGCACTACTCCCTAATAAGCGCCATCATGCCCAGCATTGCCATAAAGGCAAGGCCAGCCCCAAAGTAAAAGGGAGCCGCCGGGCTGACAGTCTGCCATAGCCAGCCAGCAATAAGACTAGCCGGCAAAAGGGTAAGCCCAACTACGCCATGATACAGACCATAAGCCGTGCCTCTCTTCTCTTCAGTTACCAAATCAGCCACAAAAGCCCGAGCTACCCCCTCGGCTATCCCATAATAAATTCCATAACCGGCAAAAAGCAGCCATACCTGCCACACCTCTGATGCCAAGGCAAACCCCAGGTAAACCAGCACATAAATAAACCAGCCGAGGGTAATAACCCGCCGTCTACCCAGTTTGTCTGATAGCATCCCGGCCGGCAAAGAAGTAATGGCATAGGTAACATTAAACACGACAAGCATTACTGCTACATAAATCACAGATACATCCAGATTCCAAGCCCGCAGGATGACAAAGAAATCGCTGGAGTTGCCCAGGGTAAATACAGCCATAATCGCCAGAAACACCTTGAACCGAGCATCAAAGCCAGATGTTAAACGATTCCAAGCAGACCCCTGGTGAGAACTAGTAATTGGTGAGGGTTTCCTTTCTCGCTCACGAACGAAAATTAATAACACCAAGACCGCCAGCACTGCTGGAATGACACCAACCAGCACCAGCCATTGATAGGTTCCCCGACTGAGTGCCAGTTCTCCACCCTGAACCAAATATATGATGATGGCGGCTATCGCCAGTCCGAGGACAGCACCAGAGGTATCCATAGCCCGATGTAACCCAAAACCCTTGCCCCTTTCTTTAGCCAAGACAGAATCAGCAATCAGGGCATCACGTGATGAAGTGCGGATGCCCTTCCCCACCCTGTCGCTA
Organism: Dehalococcoidia bacterium; assembly: GCA_030619865.1. Lineage (GTDB taxonomy): Bacteria > Chloroflexota > Dehalococcoidia > Dehalococcoidales > JAUXAP01 > JAUXAP01. Next base: position 47,454 of record JAUXAP010000003.1, read on the forward strand.
AACCTGACCCCCAGCACAGCACCCCAGGTTGCAGCCAGATACATAAAGGGCTTAGCTATAGTGGAAATACTGTAGCCCAGCACTGCCAGAAACTTGCGCTTGCCCACCTTATCGCTAAGCCAGCCGCTGAATATCCTGAAGATAGCATCAGTACTTTCCGACAAGCCCCCGATAAGACCGACGATAGTGGTTGGTGTCTTCAGCACTTGTGCCAAAAAGAGGGGGACAAAGGTAAATATCATCTCGCTGCTGATGTCATTCAGCAGGCTGACCACACCCAGAAAGAATACATTAGGATGAAGGCTGAGAATCTTGCGCCGTCCCGGGTAGTCTCTATCATTAACCGATGGCTTCATAATTGTTACCCAGTATATCACCCCTCTGTCCGAGAGGATAGCGTATATATCAAAAGGCTATGATAGGTAAGAATCTGTGATTATGGTAGAAAAATACTCTATTCACACACAAAAATAGACTCCTTATTTGACACCCTCTATTACTAACAGCTACAATATTTTCTGTGCCGAAGTAGCTCAGTTGGTAGAGCAGTAGACTGAAAATCGGCGTGTCCCCAGTTTGATTAGGTTATGAAATGGAACTAGACGTAATTTTGACCCACCAATCGCTCCCCAAGAATTTCGAAGGTGCCGTCTGTGCCGTGGTTGACGTTCTTCGTGCTACCACTACCATAATAACGGCATTAGCCAATGGCGCCAGTGAGGTACAACCATGCATTGATGCCGAGGAGGCCAGGCAGAAAGCAAGAGGTACAAGCGATAAACCATTCTTGCTTGGTGGTGAAATAAAAGGGTTGCGTGTACCCGGATTTGACCTAGGAAATTCTCCCGTCGAATACCTTGATTCGAGTCTTATTTCAGGCAAGGTAATTTACTTTTCGACAACTAATGGCACCTCAGCTATTCGCAGAGCTTATATCGGTAGTCATAATCCCGTATATATAGCCGCACTGGTCAATTTGTCTGCGGTATCATCGGCACTGCTCAAGGCAACTACTGATAATTCAGCCAGTACAATTCTTCTTCTATGCGCCGGGCGTCGCGGAGGACCGTCATTAGAAGACCTCTTCTGTAATGGATTAATTCTGCAGAAATTAATACAGGAACTAAATCAAGCTGGTATCCCCCATAAATTACATGACGGCGCTGCAATAGCTATGGAATTCTCGTCACTGAAAAAAGGGCAACCACTGGACGTGCTTAAGGCAACTGAACCCGGCCAGGGTTTACAAGAGCTGGGTTTCGCTGATGATTTAGAACTTGCCAGTCAAATAGATAAGTATCAAACTGTTCCTATCTTTGATGGCACAAAAATAACAGCCGCATAAAAATCACGAATATATTCCACGAAATTTAGCCTTACTTAAAAACTCAGTTGCTTGACACAAATCTCACTAATAGCTACACTAATTCTTGTGCCGAGGTAGCTCAGTCGGTAGAGCAGCGGACTGAAAATCCGCGTGTCCCCAGTTCGATTCTGGGCCTCGGCACCAATAAAATAGGCGGAAGTGGCTCAGCGGTAGAGCATCTCCTTGCCAAGGAGAGGGTCACGAGTTCGAATCTCGTCTTCCGCTCCAGCCGAAGTGGCGGAATGGTAGACGCGGCAGTCTCAAAAACTGTTGGAGGGCAACCTCCATGTCGGTTCGAGTCCGACCTTCGGCACCAAGACTAAAATGCCGAGTTGTGTAGTGGTAGCACGGGGGACTTTGGATCCCTTAGCCCTGGTTCGAATCCAGGCTCGGCAGCCAGCAAACTACATAGCAGTTGCTATCGGCAAATAAGGAGGTAGCCGATGACCCCACAACAGTTTCCGCTAATTTCGGTCAAGGGCAAGCCCTTTGAGTGTGGTCGGCAGCACGGTTCCCAAGCTCGGAAGCAAATACGCCAAAATGTAGACCTTTACTTTGACCTCTGGCAACAACTGTGGGGAGCCAAGCGCCCCCAAGTTTTAGAGCAATGCCAAGGTTTTATCACTGCCATCGGGGAATATGACGCCGATATCCTGGAGGAGCTGGAAGGGATAGCCAAAGGGGCGGATTTATCCCTCGAGGAAATCATAGCTCTGAACACCAGATATGAGCTAAGCCGGGTAAGAAGCTCAACTTCTCAGTCGACAAGTGATGGCTGCACCGCTATGGCTGCCCTGCCCCAGGTTACCAAAGACGGTCATACCATCATGGGGCAGAACTGGGATTTCAAGCCCAGGTTCTATGAGACGGGCATAATCCTGGAGGTAGAACAAGAAGCCAAGCCGAACCTGATTGTCCACACCGAAGCCGGCACTATATGCCACAAGGGTATGAATTCAGCAGGGGTGGGGGTATGCCTCAATGGCCTGGCATCAAATTTGGATAGATTCGAGCCGAGGACGCCCATTCTTATTATGATGCGGGGTATCCTCAATGCAAACAGCTTTGACCAAGCACTAAAGGCAGTCCTTGGTACCAGAGCCACCGTTTCCGCAAACCTCCTCATCGCCCACCGGGATGGCGAAGCTGTTAACCTGGAGATTATCCCAGAGGATGTAGACTGCCTGTATCCGGATAACGGCATCATTACTCATAGCAATCACTTTCTGGGCTTCACCAACCGGAAAGACTTGATAGATATCGTCAAGTCATCTTCCCCCGATACCCTATTCCGTGCCAACCGGGCACGACAACTTCTAGAGTTGGACCGTGGTCACATTGATGTTGGCAGCTTCCAGCGGGTGTTTAAGGACCACTTCAGCTATCCAAATTCCATTTGCCGTCATGTAGATGTTCAGAGAAAGGAACCACAGCAGGGAGCTACTTTGGCCTCAGCAATAATAGACATGACGGAGCAAACCTTCTATTTCACTAAGGGTCCTCCCTGCCAGAATGAGTACTACAAGCTGCTGCCGCCGTGCCTGCTCAAAGACTGATACAGGCCATTACTTCCCTTGTCATTCAACAGAGGAGAGGTTATAATTTCTGATGGTTGCCTCATTCCTCGGTAGCTCAATGGTAGAGCGGGCGGCTGTTAACCGCTAGGTTGTAGGTTCGAGCCCTACCCGGGGAGCCAGTTCTTTATAACTAGAGAGCTAAATGAGAAAACGAAAGCTTTCGGTGTCAAGTGAACGTAGCGTTTATACCTATGGTTATCTTCGCAGCGCCGCTGATTTTACGCTAGAGCAGGCAGAAGAAACCGAAGATGGCAGTTTCCTCAACTGTATGGCCTCTATAATACTCTCGGCGTTCTGTATTGAGGCGTATCTCAACCACATTGGTAGCGAACTCCTTCCATATTGGGATAAAGAAATTAAGAAAGGACTCAGCGTACATAACAAACTCAAAATCATTTGCCATCATCTTAATTTGGTTCCCGATTACTCACGTGCTCCATTCCAATCCTTCAAAAGCATTGTAAAGTACCGAAATCTATTGGCCCACGCAGAAACTGAAAAAATTACAGACCGAGGGACTCAAATAGTTCGTGATGGTGAGCGAGCGATATACCCCAAAACTTGGTGGGAAAAACACACTAATATCAAGACTGCCAAGCAATGGCTAGCCCATACCGAGTCCATAATTACTCAAATCCATGGGGCTGCGGGGCGAGATATCCCCTTTGGGATACTGTCCGTAGGCGGCCACTTCGGTACGTTAGTCAAGTAATTCAGCTTAGCAGAGTAGCTCTCACAAGCCCCACGCCGCGAAACGGAATCCGCCCAAGTTCTAGGGAGCGCCACACACTGTATAGGTTTGCTGCTACTAACTTCCCCTTCTAATGTCTAACAAATGCTCTGGCTATTCCTTCAATAGTAGCGACACAAATATCTCTAAAGTACCTGATTATAAGCGGGGATGACAGCCTTTCAGCCTCTTTTATGCCTTCTTCGGTAAGCTGAATACTATCCGATGAAAGTAGCCTTTTCGTTCGGCTGGGCAAACGTCTTTTTATTATCTTCACCCATCCCCCGTCTATCATCCTTTCAACGGCAGCTAGTTGTGCTCCCCCATCTCCAATGTAAATACCGGAGCTACCTATTAGTTCCCAAGGTGTTATACCATATTGCTGTATTACTTCTTCCTCTTGAAATCGCCTGTAAAAATGCTTTAGAAGATGCTCAATAGTTTGACTTGCATTCATACCTTAATTATACCACCAATTAAATGTCTATTGACCACAAACCCCACGCCGCGAAACGGGGCTTGCTCAGTCTCAGATGAGTGCCATACGCCTCATAAGTGCACCTTCTCACATTTCACTATTGGGCGGAGCTCCACATTGATTGCTTTTACCTGTCCTACTTCTTTGATGGCGGGTTGTTTCCTCTACCCCCCCGATGGATTACCGGTTCTACTCGGCCAGTTACCACCACCTTTTCCACCGCCTTTACCACCGCTTGCGCCTCCACTGCTGCCTTTGCCTCCACTACTACCTTTACTCATTGCTACCTCCTTTCAATGGCTTATTTCACATCATTACGCATGTGGGAGCTTGAGTTTAGTCCTCTTGTGAGGGCTTGTCAATACATAGATGGGCGATGCTTATCTGGTTTCATCCACAAGCCCCACGCCGTGAACTGGGGCTCGCCCCGAGCTTTCCAGCGCTTACACTCCCTACCAACCCAATTATCTCTGTTTCTGCACTGTCTCCTTCACAAAGTAAAAGCCAAATAAACTCGCAGCGGCCCAACCTGCCCAGAAAATAAAAGGCAAGCCTAGATTAATACCGGCTAAACTGTTACCCAGGGGAGGAGAAACAATACCACCTACCCGGGAAAAGGTCATAGCCAGCCCAAGGGCGGTTCCAGCATACATTGCTCCAACTCCCTCTTTCTCCGTAATCATGGTAATAATTACAGCCATAAACCCATCACGAGTGATGTTCGCCATTATTACTAAGACCCACAGCATTGCGCCACCAACTACTGATAACAGAGCCACACTAATAGCAGTCACTAGCATAGCTCCAAAAAGAACTACTTTCCTTGAACCAAGCCTATCAGATAATAAGACCATTGGAATAGCGACCATCATGCTAGCTGAATTGGAGGCAGCTAATGCACCATCAGCACTGGCTGCCGTCCATCCAATCTCCCGCAGATAGAGTGGTAAGTAACCAATCATTCCTGTACTACAGGCCATTCGACCCAGAAGGATGAGTCCAAGCAACCACACACCTCTAATGCGAACTACCCGCGATAGTGCCCGGCGAAACGGTACTGTGCTCACATAACCAGTCGGTGACTCAACCCGACTAGGTTCGCTTCGGGTTAGAAGCCAGAGGACGCTGATTCCAATAGATACGGCACCATACAGGAACAAGACATTCCTCCATCCACCAAGTAAAGGTGACAGTATCGTGGCACTAATCATTGCCCCTACCGTAAATCCGAGTCCCATACCCAGTGATAGGATGCCGTTTGCTAACCCCAGTCGCCGTCCTGGGAACCATATGCCAGCGACCTTGTGAACATTGATAGGCGTACTCGCATTCAAAAGGCCAAACAGGAACATGGTTACTGCCAAGCTAGTAAAGTTGTCTGATAACCCCCTCAGGGCACCAGCCAGTCCTGCCAAGAAACAGATTGTGCTAAGAGTACGTTTCACCCCAAACCGGTCACCCAGTAAACCACCAAGCAAGACAACAAACATACCAGCCAAGGGAATCATCGACCAGACCGTGCCTATCTGGACCAGACTCAAGTCCAAATCCTCGGATATCTCCTTGAAGAGGACTGGCATGGACATCATTGGCATGGCGACAACGAATGTATGGGTTAATGCCGCCAAGGTAAGTATATACCACCTGTAATTTGACCTATTACTTTTCAATATTAGTAATGCTCACTGCTGAAAATAATCCTCAGAAATGACAGACGAGGGGTCAGACAATATCTCCTTCCCCTAGTGAACCGCAGTCACTAGGCTGCAGGTTCGAGTCCTACTCGGGGAGCCAACTACTCTATTTCGGTCCCACTTTCACATTTCGGATTGAGCTTGTGGTCTTCGGGCCGTAGGAATTAGGCTGTCTTCGTTCGTCATCTACAACATATTGCTGCTTAGGCTTAGGTATCTTTTGAGTGGTTGTTGATGCCTTGGTAAACTAACCCGTGCTCCTACGCAGACCTGGGAATTTTACTTGGCTACTATTACGATAACATCATCCACATATACAACAGAATTCTCTGGCGATTCAAACCCGATGGTACCGCTTAGCAGAGGTTCACTGTCTGTGTAGTGAAGTATCGGATTACCGTCAATATAAAGCACTATTCTATCTCTCTTGATTTCTATCTTAAGGTCAATCCATTGGTTCTCCTGAAGACTCACTCCGCTCTTTGCAAGCAAAGCTTCATCTAAAAGCTTTTTGTTCAGTATTGGCCCTTCCGGTACGATATTTAGAAAATACATTCCCAATTCTGCTGTAAGTCTAAAGTTCACCTTAGCTGACTGACTGAATTTGATTCTGGCCTCAAGTGTATAATCCGTCCATTCTTGTGGACCGACATCAGCAGAACAAGACCCGACTCCCTGCAAAATGTAATTGCCATCTTCCTGGATGACAGACCAACCTCCCTCAAGATTCCATCCCGTCGCATCACCATCTTCAAAATCGTCCAAAAATAAGAGTATTGCCTCCATTTTGATAATTTGTGCTTCCACTGCAGCCAGATTATCCTTCGCATCGTTCAAGTCGCTCTGCAAGGATGAGATTTGACTTTGCGCCGTAGTAAGGTCACTTTCAACTTCTGAGCGGTCATTCTCAATGCTCTCTATCTGCCCCTGTGCCTTATCGAGTTCGCCCTGCAAGGACTCTACCTTAGTCTGTAAGGATTCTACCTTGGCCTGTGTAGCATCCTGCTCAGCTAATACAGCATCATACTCTTCTTGAGGTATGCCACAACTTACCACCAGCAAGGATACTAACAACACCATTGCGCCAAGTAGAAATTGCTTCCTTCTCATTTTATACCTCCTTCTTGTTTATTGAACTAAATAGGGCACCATCAATCGCCTGCCAAATTACCTGACGATTCTAGTACCCTTCCCTTTCATCTAACCTCACCTCCTAAACTAATACTACAGTCTATATTCAATTGTTTCAAGGTTATTTTACCTAATGGGATTTGAGTTTAGTTCTCTCCTGGGGGTTTGTCAATACACAAATGGGTAATACTTTTCTGGACTCGCCCAGGAGTCTCACACCGCGAAACGGGGCTTTAGTTCCTTCAATTCCTCTTTTGACGGGTCTGAGGCATATGGCAACCTTGACAGCCACCACGGCAGATAGTAGCATTTCACAAATGGAGATGAAAGGAGGTCCAGAAGAACGATGAAAGCAGATACAAAGACAGAAGCCGAGGTAATGGCGGTTTTGAACCAACTCACTGAAGCTTATAAAAAGCAGGACTTGGATGGTATCTTGGCTCTCTACACGCCAGACCCTGATGTAGTTACTATCGGTACAGGGGTAGATGAGAAGCGCATCGGACTGGCCGAGAGAAAAGTCCAATTAGAACGCGATTTTGCTCAGGTCAAGGAAATATCTGTTCAGATGGGCTGGTACTCGGTATCAGCGGCGGGTTCAGTAGCGTGGGTGGCATCTGATGTTATCGCCCGAGGTAAGGTCAGCGGGCAAGAAACAAGCGTGCCTATGCGAGCAACCTTTGTGTTGGAGCAGCGCGGGGGCAAGTGGCTTATCGCACAATCACACACGTCATTACCGGCTGCCGGGCAAAAAGAGGGTGAGTCATTCCCAACAGAGTCGTCGTAGCGCAATACGCGTAACTTGAAAGCCCCAGGACTTACCCTAGAAGCGCCACATCGAGGATCCGGGCTGATATTACTTCTAAGTTGGATACTATATGATACAATAATGTAAGCAGCTATCCTATGACTACAGCGCCTTACAAGGGGTTTAATATGAGTGTCATCGTTAAATGTGAGCATCTTACCAAAAGCTACGGGGATTTAATTGCGGTAAACGATGTCAGTTTCAGGGTGGAGGAAGGGGAGATATTTGGGCTGGTAGGGCCAAACGGAGCGGGCAAGACAACATTGATAGAAATGATTGAAGGTTTAAGGACGCCTGATAGTGGCTTGATTAAAGCTCTTGGTCTAGACCCAACCAAACAGGGCGATGAGTTGAAAGAGAGAATAGGGGTATTACTCCAAACCACCTCTATCCAGCCTGATATAAAGGTTAAAGAGGCACTAAGACTTTTTGCTAGTTTTTATCAGCGTGCCCCCGATAATGCTGAAGAACTGCTCCACACACTCTCCTTAGAGGACAAGGCAGATAGCCGCTTCAAGAAGCTCTCTGGAGGACTAAAACAAAGGGTGGCTATAGCCCTGGCTCTGGTGAACGACCCGGAGATACTTTTCCTCGATGAGCTAACTACCGGGTTAGACCCCCAAGCAAGAAGAAACATGTGGGACCTTGTAGAAACCATGAGGACTCAAGGCAAAACGATCTTCCTCACCACGCACTACATGGAAGAAGCTGAGAAACTCTGTGATAGGGTGGGCATTATTGATTACGGAAAAATCATCGCCCTGGACACTCCCAGAAACCTCGTCAATAACCTGAGTGCTGAGTCCAAGGTAACCTTCAATATAGAGGATAAAGACGTAGCTACCTCAAAATTTGAGTTAGTAGGGGCAGTGAGCCGGGTGGAGAAAGTCGAGGACGGTATTATCCTGTATACCAGGGACGGGAATGTTACTCTCCAGGAATTGGTCAGGTTGGCAGATAAGCAAAAATTCAGGTTAAGCAACCTGCGTACGGAAAGCCCGAGTCTGGACGATGTCTTCCTTACTCTTACGGGGAGGGAGATGAGGGAATGAAACTTAGAGGTTTGTGGCAGCTTGCCTGGAGCGAGTTCAAGCTAAACCTGAGAAACCCGGCTATGGTCTTCTGGTCGATTACTTTTCCCGCACTTTGGATGAGTCTATTCGGAGCAATTGCTAGTGAGCCTATACCTGGTTTCGAATATGAGGGACTTAACCTTGCCAATTTCCTTCTCCCCGGAGGCATTGGACTGGTAATTGTCGCCTCGGCTTTCATTGGCACGCCCATCAACCTGACAACCTACAGGGAGGCCGGTGTGCTCAAGAGATTGCGGGTAACTCCTCTTAGGACTTCAACACTGGCTTTTGGTTTTACTCTCAGTCAGTTTATTTTCATGGTTCTGGGAATACTGGTCCTTTTTATCATTGGTAAAATCTTCTTCAATGTCCAAGTTCTCGGCTCGTGGGCAGCCTTAATCGGCATGATAGTTTTTGGAATGATTACTTTCCTCGCCCTGGGTAGTGCCATCGGTAGTGTGGTTGGGTCGTGGCGTACCGCCGCGGTCGTTACACAGATATTCTTTATACCCATGCTATTCCTCTCCGACCTGTTTATGCCCATATCTATGTTTCCTGATTGGCTCCAGCCGATATGTAAGGCCCTCCCCCTCACCCCTCTCAATATTTTTTTAAGGGATATTGTATATGGAGTACCTCTGGAAGGGCTGTGGCAGCTGGGGATAATGGCTGGCTGGCTAGTTTTAGGCAGCATTGTTACCCTGCGGTTCTTCAAGTGGGAGTAGGCCCCTAAGGCGCAACAAAAGCCTGTTGAAGGTCAGCGCATTCGATTTTATACTACTTATCTTATTAGTCGCCACCACCTAGAGAATAGGAATCTCAAGGCTAAATGTTCTAGGAAAATGGGAGCATCAGGTTTATAACTTGGCGGTTATGAGCCTAAATATATGAGACACTGACTTAGGTTCAAGGTATCCTGCAAATAGTATATAATGGTAAGCGGAGAAATAACCAACTTTTAAACACAACCGTCCAGTAGGAGGAGGCAATGAAAGATAAACAAGAATACCAAGGGTACCGTGGGGCTGGAGTCCGCTTGAGCGAGCCTCTGGCTCCTGAAGTAATAGATGCCAAGTGGGACTCACGGTCCACTCCTACTCTGTACAGAGGCTTACACATGTTCGACAAAGCGCATCTGGTTATGCTGGCGGAAACAGGGATTATTCGGAGAGAAGATACTGCAGTATGCCTGAGCGCCCTTTTGCAGATGGAGGAGGAGGGTCTAGAACATACTCGGGAAGAGATGCAGAGTGGTATTCATTCGGGAGAGGTCTATTTGGTACGCAAGCTGGGTCTTGAGGTAGGGGGTAGAATCCACGCAGGGCGGAGCTCTGGAGACCTAATCTGGGTTTCCACCCGCATTAGGATGCGGGAGGATCTCCTGACCGTAATGGATGCACTTAACGCGTATCGGGAGGCTCTGCTGAACTTAGCAAGAAAGCACACGAGGACTGTTATGCCTTTCTACACCCACGGTCAGCATGCCATGCCCAGCACCCTAGCCCTTTACCTCCACGCCTGGGCTTGCTCTGCAGAACGAGACTTCGTCAGACTAGACGCAGCATATGCCAATACCAATATAAGCGTCGCTGGGGTCGCAGCCGGAAATGCCTCTCGGTTCCGCCTCAACCGTGAGCGCACAGCAGAGCTTATGGGGTTTGATTCCGCGTCCACCAACACTAGAGATGCAAGAAACTATGACCATCTGGCAGAGATGGGGAGTGCCTTGGCGATTCTAAACGGTAACCTCGGGTCATTGGCTGATACGTTAGTATTGTGGTGTGGCCAGGAATACCAACTCGTCCAGATCGCTGACCGATACTGCGACACGAGCAGTATCTTTGCCCATAAGCGGAATCCCGATAGCGCTGAGTCTGTGCAAGGAGTGAGAAACAAGGTTACGGGTCGGACTGTCACTTCCTACACCATACACGAGCTCGTATCGGTGGCCGAATCCACCTCGAGAGGCCTGAAGATTATGGCAGGGGTAATCAATACTCTGAAGGTGAACAAGGAGCGGATGCTCGATCTCGTGTCTTCTTTCTGGGCCCAGATTCCGGATCTGGGGGCAGTCCTGGTGCTGGAGAAGGGTCTATCGTGGCGAATGGCACACCAGATCGTCGGAACGCTGGTACGTTTGTCGGAAGAGGAAGGGAAGGGTCCGGCTGATATCACCCCAGAGATGCTGGATCGCGCAGCCAGGTTGTATGCAAACAAGCCCGTGAAGCTGAGCGCCGATGTTATCGCCAAAGCCATGGATCCAATAGATTGTGTAAACAACCGATGGGTTACCGGAGCGGCTCGTCCGCAGGAGATGGCAAGGCAAGTTGGCTGCTCGTTGGACCGTTTAGCCAAGGATGGCAAGAAGTTAGAGGATAGGAGGCACAAGCTGGAAGAGGCTGAACACAAGTTGCGCCAAGCGGTCAAGGCTATTGCAGGATGAATAGCGTTAGGACTCTACGATTTGGTTGCTAGCATGCCATTCCTCTGGCAACTGCAGGTGTCTCCTTATATTGCATTTGACACAGCACGCGTTGGCAGTTAAACTTATATAATAGAAAAAAATAGCTGGCTTTCAGTTTAAACAAAAATCATTTATTTAGAGGGTGTGGTTCCACAAGCCTCTAAAAAGGGTTTTGTGGGATTTCTATTTAAAAGGAGGTGAAGACACTTGAAAGGAAAGATAAAGAGACTTATCCGGGACCGGGGTTTCGGTTTCATCAGTGCCGAAAATGAAGCTGAGGTCTTCTTCCATCGCACCGCTTTGAAGAGTATAGAGTTTGATACCCTGAACGAGGGCGACGAGGTGGAGTTTGACTTAGAGAAAGACCGTAGGGGTGACCGAGCAGCGAATGTAACTGTGATAACAGCCTAAAGAAAAGAGACAACATAGTAATAGTGACGTCACCAACAGCAGAGAGGATCAGTAAAGATCTGCAAGCTGCGGCGACAGAGCCTGAAGTAACCATTAGACTTACTCCCTCCCCTTCGATGTCAAATCGGATAGAGATGGTATTGGACAAGGAAAAAGAAGGAGAGCAAGTAGTGGAAAGCGAGCGGGTAAAGATATTATTACTTGGCCCCGAAATAGCCAAAGCGCTGGGGGGAATGGTTATTGATTACGAGCAAATGCCCTAAGGAGGAAGGTTCACCATATCGAAGCTTGCTCCTGGTACATAATGCTAAAGTAATTCCCGAATTTTCAGCAGAGATGTAGCTGCATTCAACTTCAATGAAACTTCTGTTAGTTAATCTACGTGCCGGATTTTCCCCATGCAGGGAGCCAGTTTTTAATATCCCAATGAATAATGTAGCTATCTCTTTCGGATAGGGAATCTGATTTCGGTGACTGGCTCTTCACCCGCTATTGTGGGATCATTATAATACAACTCCTCTACGGGACCGTTTACTTCATAATCGTTGGTTGCGATCCAAGTATTGAGAGCGACATAAATAGGCTCAATATTCTCATACGGACCTTTGTATATAGTAGTGGCCATCTTAACAGCATCTGATTTCTTTACCCCAAGACCTTCTACGTCTGGCCCTACTTCAGCTATATCACCAGAGAGCTGACTCCTGAGTTCCCACCTTAGCTGTTCGTCTGGAACCTCCCCTGGTATATTGTAGTATACAGCAATAGATGGCCCAATAGGTTTATAACCTTTCTGGGTAATCCAGCCGTATAACTTTTGAAAGGTCATCGGAATCTGGCTAAAATCACCTTTTACACTAATAAAGGCAACCGTCACCGGATTGATATCTTTTATCTTTACGTCAATTGAAGAATTCATGCTAACCTCCTTTATGATGTGTCGGGTATACGCCCATAGTATACCACCTTAACCCTAGCTTACCCCACAAGTCCCACGCCGTGAAATAGGGCTTGCCAAACCTCTCGCGAGTAACAAGAAGCCCTCGGGAGGTAGTTTTTGCACTTTTCCCTGATGTTCCACTTGATGTTGGATAATGTCAGTGCTAACATTTAAACTATATCCAGAGTTTGAATCTTAGTCCTTGGCATCAAGGTGTAGAATGCAGAGAAAAACTAAGTTAGTCTGCACAATCGGGCCAGCGAGCAGCTCAAGCCTGATGATAGAAAAAATGGTGCGAGCTGGGATGAGCGTGGCCCGTCTTAATTTCTCGTATGGTACGCAAGAAGAACACGCTGAGGTCATTAGGACTATCCGTCAGGTTTCAACTGCATTAGACATACCGGTGGCTATTTTAGTAGACCTGCTCGGTCCAAAATTAAGGACGGGCAGACTGGAAAAACAAGAAGTATACCTGAAGGAAGATGACGACTTTTCTCTCACTAGTGAGCAGGTCTTAGGTGATGAACACAGAGTATCAGTAGGCTTCCCTGCATTTTTCAATGCTATTAAAGTTGGTGACACCATCTTTCTAAATGATGGGGCTATTAGACTAAAGGTGCTGTCCACTACAAAAAGTGAAGCTAAATGTAAAGTGATAGTTGGTGGACCACTCACTGCCAATAAGGGTATAAATGTACCGGGAGTTGAACTTAATGTCCCTTCTGTTACCAGCGAAGACCTAAAACACCTTGCTTTTGGAGTAGCACAGGGTGTGGACTTCGTTGCTGTCTCCTTCGTTCGTTCAGCGACTGATATAGCTGGAATAAGACAACTCCTACAGGAAAAGCGAGCCAATGTTCCGCTTATTGCCAAGATTGAGAGGCGTGAAGCAGTAAATGACATCGAGAGGATTATTACGGAAGCTGATGGCATAATGGTAGCTCGAGGTGATCTGGGGATAGAAATACCTTTAAGAAAAGTGCCGATAGTGCAGAAGGAGATTATACGTAGATGCAATCAGGTTGGTAAGCCCGTTATTGTAGCTACGCAGATGCTGGAATCAATGGTAGACGCGCCACGACCTACTCGTGCTGAGGTTAGTGATGTCGCCAATGCCATCTTTGACGGTGCCGATGCCGTCATGCTATCAGGTGAAACAGCTATTGGTAAATATCCCGTGCGAACCGTTAAGACAATGGCAAATATTGTTGCTGAAACTGAGAAAGTATTGCCTTACGAACGCGCCTTACTCGAAAAGAGCGAACAGATTATAGCTCAAACAGATGATGCTATAAGCTATGCTGCCTGCCATATGTCTCAGCGACTCGGGGCAAAATGTATCGTAGCTTACACAACTTCAGGAAGTACTGCTCTACGCGTATCTAAATATCGACCAAAAGTGCCCATCATAGCCATTACACCCAATGACAATGTAGTCAGGAGGCTTGTCCTTAGCTGGGGCATAGAACCTCATCTTGCCACTGAGCCGGCAAACGTGGATACGATGTTTGAAGAGGCAGCAAAATTAGCAAGCAGAATTGGGATTGTCAAAAAGGGTGAACTTATAGTTATCACTGCCGGTATTCCAATGGGAGTGCCTGGTAGCACTAACGTGGTTAAGGTTCATCGCGTTGAGTAAACGAGCTATGCAAAAGCTGGGGATTGGAAAGAAACTCACTGTAAAGGACTTTGAAAGAGCAGGCAGGCTATTATTTGGCATAGAAACTTGCTATCCAGTCAGGTCTTTCAGGGACATTCCCACTCTCCAGCATCTCCTGCCACTTCTCATCGGTAAGCCTGTCATCCATAGGGTGCTTGAATTCATAGTAACTAAAGACGGGCCCACTCCCAATGAGGATTCTGCCATCGGGGAGCTTGTACGCTACCAAGATAAGGTCAACATAACCAATTCCCTCTTCTAAAACCTGCCTCGGTGGGTTGGTATCAGTATGGACATCGGCAACTATGGTTGTTTCTTTCCCCTCTGCCTCGACACCAGCGACTATAGACTCAAGTTCTTCACCAAAGTTCCTGATGAACCTGTAATCGGCTTCGTCCAATTCCTTGTTCGCTAGTTCATCTTTAGAGATATCAATCAGCCTGCCGAGAATGTCCTCCAGATTCTCCAGTCGGGCTTTTTCCTCATCGCTCAGGGCATTAAGTTGAGCCAGACCCTCCTTAGTCATACTGGTCAACGCCAGCATGCGGGCATAAAACTGAGGGACCGGTTCTACATAGCCGACTACCGGCTTGGGCGGTGGTGGTGCCATCGCAATAGTAGGGGTATAGCTCTGCTTGGCATACAGGATGGTATCATGCCGCAGTTCAGCCCAGGATGCCAGAGTTGTTTGCAACTCCTTATCCTGCCAGGCTTGAGTCTGCATAAAGGTGGGATAGCCTTCACCGAACTCCTCAAGCAACGGCTGCAACGCATACAGCCAGGCCCAGTAGAGATTACGGTTCCAATCGGCGACATCAAATGCACCAAATTGGCTCTTTAGCTCGTCTAGTTGCTTATCATAGCTAGTATCTTTACCTGCGTATTCAGTGTCTCCTTCTTCTTTTAGTATTTCATAAGCCCGCTTCGAGCCGAAAACCGCCATTACGTCTAAGCCTCTAGGAAAGGCTCTGGCTGGCCCAGCCATAGTCATCTTCATGGTAAAAGGCTCGTTATCGCCAACATACATGCCCACTGCCGGGGAGACCAAGTTCTGGAACATGTAGGAATCGGGAATAAATCTTTGTCCCATGAACCGCATCCCCTTTGTCTTAGCCAGGCACTCGTAAAGCTTTTCCTTGGTTATTGGAGGATATACCACGCAAATGCCCGACCCACCATAAATTTCTGGGTTTCTCATTTGGGCTAGCTCAGCCTTAAGGGCAAGTAGCTTCTCATCATCAGTCAATACACTAGCCTCAAACTCGGTGCCAAAAACCTTCTCTAGGGCACTAAGGTATTCATAAGGAGTCAGGTCATCAGCGGTGCCCACGAAGAATGAGGTGACTGAATAGATACGATCCCATATCTCCCGGACAGTGCCATCGCCCGCCTGAACATTGGGTAGCTCAGCTGAGATTAAGGAGGCCTGGATAGTAGCCAGCGTAGCATCCTTTTCAGCAATTAACGGTCCTTCAAAGGCAACACAGTCACTTCCCTCTCCACCCTTCAACAGGAAAGCCATCCTGCCATACCACATCATCGCCTTGAAGTATCTCTTTAAAGTTTCGCTCCGGGTATAGTGCCCCCGGGGGATATACTGTGTGTAATCTTCGCAGTAGAGGCAAGGATAGTCACAGGCACCATCTGTATTTGAATTGAAGATAGCGCTTGGTTTAAAGTCTTCGTGCTCTTCAATGTTCTTGATTTCTTCGGTCACTTCGCTCTTCACGTAGCTGGGTATTTTGAAACTTACCTTTCTTATCGGCTTGAATTCTTTTTTGTCATAGGGCTGTTCCCGGTTCCATTGCTCAATCTCTGCCTTCAGCTTTGCCTCGTCGTAGCCTTCGGTTGGCGTCTGGAGAAGCTTAAGCCCAACGGCAAAGTAAGCCACATTTCTCCTCGCTGCTTCCTTGAGGTCTGCATCGGTAAACGCTTTATAGTCCTGGATAGACCTTTCCAGCATAGCCTGGCTCATATCGATGAGCTGGTCGAAAAATTCCTCTTCTTCAATCCGTTTCAGTATCTCATTGAACTGAATATGGTAGAGGTGAAGAAGGGTATCAGAGGTTACGAAGATGGGCACTTCCCTTTCCTTCATAGTCTTATAGGGTTCTATAATATCATCACCGTGCCAGGGAATAACCACAAACCCGTTTTTCTGAAGGAGCCCTTTCTGATTTTCTTTGAGTTGAAATTTCGAATCTATATCCTGCTGGTTTTCAATATTTTTCAATGCCAGCGGCAAAGAATAAGAGGGTGAAGCCAAAGTGACCGAGAACCCCTCCATCTCGTAGCAGGAGGCTAGTGCCAGCTTGGGATTGGATATATCACCGACGGCCACCGATGGTATACTTAAAGTAGAAGGTGGCTTTGGGGTCACACACCCGCTCACGAGAATGAAGCCGATTAGCACCAAAGAAACAAACAGCTTTTTCTTCATTGAGTTCACTCCCCTATAATGTCTGTCTATCTATATAACGAGTTTCCGAGCAAAAAGTTAGCTTTTTCTACGTTAAATATCATTGTAGCATAAACCGTATCATAGGTATGAGAGCAGCATTAAGCAGCACTGGTGCGGAAACGCCACACGGCTATGATGCCGAATACGATAGCAAACCCGACAAGGGCTAACATCTCCGGAACCACCGCACTGAAGTCGGCGCCGAAGAGCATCAATTTGTTGAAGCCGGTGGTTGCCCAGCCGTGAGGAGTTATCTTGGCTAAGGATTGCATCCATTTAGGGAGGATAAAGAGAGGCCACCAGCAACCCCCAAGAGGTGCCAGCACCAGCGAGGTGAGCACAGCTATAGAGCCAGCACTGCGCTGGGTCTTGACCAGCGTAGCCAGCATAATGGCGAAGGCTGAGGACATAATGACCATCAGGATAGAGAGGATAATAACGGCAGCCGGAGAGAGCCCAAGGTCAGTGTTGAACACCAAGATGCCTATCGTCCAGAATAGTAATATCTGAATCAGCCCCTTGGCGGCTGTGCCGGCGAATATGCCTCCCAGAATGGACTCCCGTCTCACCGAGCCAGCCAGCAGCCGTTCCAGGGTATGGTTCTGGCGCTCGCGGACTATCGTTTCGGCACCAAGGGCAGCACCAAAAAAGACGAACATCACCAGATAACCGGGAATAGCCCAGTTAGATGGGTTCTCTGCCTCCATCTCTCCCACCTTGTTCGTCGTGAATTCTATAAAAGATTCCTCCGCGGCTG
The DNA here is from genome assembly GCA_030619865.1 of Dehalococcoidia bacterium. Lineage (GTDB taxonomy): Bacteria > Chloroflexota > Dehalococcoidia > Dehalococcoidales > JAUXAP01 > JAUXAP01. The sequence goes on from JAUXAP010000003.1 coordinate 65,004, forward strand.
GGCCTCCTTGACCCGAGAAGAGCTGCTGAATAACTTGCTCAATCTCAGCCGTGTCGCCGGGGGTGATTAGCCCCTGCTCTACCAACAGTCCTATGGTGGTACTGGCTACCACCTGCTGTGAGCCAACCCGGGAAGCAATAGCCCGGGCTAACCCATTAAGGGCAGCTCTGGTGTTGATGTCCTCCGCATCGGCTACCACTTCAAGCTGAGTACCATAGCCCATCAATACCCCCTCGGTGAAATCCGCCGGAAAGGATAAGAAGCCAGCTAGCTCTTTGTCTTCAACCATCTGGCGAGCTTCGTCATAGTCCTTAAGCCAGACTATTTTCGGCTCACCGGGCTTGAGTTGAGAGTCATCCCTGGTTTCCATAGCTCCGATTATCTGATGACTCAGGCCGCCCTCTGCTTCCTGAGTGACTAGATGAAGTTCCAATCTGGGATCCTCACTATCTCCACCCATAAGACTGAACATAGTTATGAAAAGGAGGGGGAAGAGTATGAAGAAGAACAGT
>JAUXAP010000005.1 GCA_030619865.1 Dehalococcoidia bacterium
ATCGGTAGTCCTAAAGATAATGCCTGCTGCTCCACCAGAGTTCGTCGCACACCGTGCATACTAACTCGGTCATAGTCCTCAGTTATCGTGGTTAGTAGAGATGTTATTTTATATTTGTTGTCTTTTTGAATTTCATATAGAGCCAGGGCACTATCCTTACCACCACTCCAGCAAAAGAGCACCTTTTCCACTGTTAGGTTCTATGAGGCAGCTCTATTTCTTTGTTACGGATGATACTTCCTCAACCCTCTCTCTATTCTTCGTTACAAATTCCTCGAAATTATATATATAGCTTCCCTTTTTTCTCTCTTTTGGCTCACCTCGCTGCCTTCTCCTTGCTTTTATAAAGTTTTCAGTCTTGTCCCAGCACTGCACCATTGAACCTCCCACAATTTCTAAAACGTCTTTCTTAGAGACAAGGCCCTTTAAAGCCAAAAAACTGGTTCTATCGTATATAGCTAACACTGACTCTACCTTCTTGCGAGAGTCATCCTCCAAATCTTCCAACTTGTCCTCTTCATCAAACTTGAACTCTCCTATCACATATCCTCGGTCTTCTCTTTGCTCTTTGTCGCCCCATTGCTGGAGCAGTGAGTTAAGTGCGTTAAGCCTATTTTGATTTTTAATTAAACAAGCCTGCCAAATTATAAGAATTATGCCTAAACCCAATACACCAGTGGAAACTGAGGTGATAACATCCCACCAACTTGTTATTTGCCACATCTCTAGAGCACTCCCTTATTCTTACTAGCTACCTAGTGCCTCTTTCTTAAGGATTTTGGCTTTGTCGGTCTTCTCCCAGGGGAGGTCAATGTCGTCCCGTCCAAAGTGCCCATAGCAAGCTGTAGACCTGTAAATGGGTCGGCGGAGGTCAAAGTGCCGAATAATAGCTTCCGGTCTGAGGTCGAAGTGCTTGTTAATCAGATTAAGTATGACTTCTTGGTCAACCTTGGCGGTGCCAAAGGTTTCAACAGAGACAGAGAGGGGGTGGGCAACACCGATAGCATAGGAAATTTGAATTTCTAACCGCTCGGCTAGTCCAGCCGCCACCATGTTCTTGGCGATATACCGGGCCATGTAGGCTGCTGAGCGATCGACCTTAGTTGGGTCTTTCCCTGAGAAGCAGCCACCACCGTGACGAGCAATGCCACCGTAGGTATCAACCAGAATCTTACGACCGGTAAAGCCAGTATCGGATACCGGTCCACCAATTATGAAGCTGCCGGTAGCGTTAACATAATATTTGGTTCTATCATCTATCAGTGAGTCAGGAATAACTACATTGACAACCTGCTCAATGATGTCTTGCTCAATCCTATCGCGGCTGACACCAGGGTTATGCTGAGCCCCGATAACTACACTATCCACTCGTTTGGGAACGCCATTAGTGTATTCTACAGTTACCTGTGATTTTCCGTCAGGGCGAAGGTAAGGCAGAATATTCTTCTTTCTGACCTGAGCCAGACGCTGGCATAGTTTATGTGACAGTGAAATAGGTAGAGGCATAAGTTCAGTCGTCTCGTTACAGGCAAAGCCAACCATCATCCCTTGGTCGCCGGCACCAATCTTATCCAGTTCATCGGCAGAGCCTTTCTTTGTTTCCTGAGACTGGCTTACCCCTTGAGCAATATCGGCAGATTGCGGATTGATGGAGACCATTATCCCGCAAGACTGATAATCAAAACCATATTCGGGGTGGGTATAACCTGCATCGTGAACCACTTCCCGTACCACCTGAGGAATTTCAACATAACAATCGGTGGTAATCTCCCCCATAATAACTATTAAACCGTTGGTTACTGCTGTCTCACAGGCTACCCTGCCATATGGGTCCTTATCCAGAATGGTGTCAAGAATAGCATCTGATATCTGGTCGCATAACTTATCAGGGTGTCCCTCAGTAACTGACTCCGAGGTAAGCATATATTTGGACGAATTCTTAAAACTGCTGGTCATTTTTAATCCTTTCTATGTTCCTTCTCGCCAACTGCTCAGGTATTCCTTTTGTTCTGGGGTTAAGCTATCAATATTAATACCCAAAGAGTTAAGCTTCAACCGAGCTACTTGTTTATCGATTTTTTCAGGAACTGGGTAAACCCTAGGCTTAAGCCTCCCTCTGTTCTTCACGATGTATTCCAGACATAGTGCTTGGTTGGCAAAGCTCATATCCATAACGCTGGCTGGGTGCCCTTCAGCAGCCGCCAGATTAATTAATCTCCCCTCACCTAGCAGATAAAGGTGGCGGTCATTATCCAGGGTATACTCATCAACAAAGGGGCGTATGCGTCGCTTGCTATGTGCCAGGCTTTCTAGGGCCGGGATGTTTATTTCTACGTTAAAATGTCCGCTATTGGCTAGGATGGCTCCGTCTTTCATCAACTGGAAATGAGCTTTATCAATGACATTTTTGTTGCCGGTAGTAGTTATGAAAATATCACCTACTTTAGCCGCTTCCATCAGCGGCATAACCTGGTAACCATCCATAACCGCTTCTAGGGCTCGGACTGGCTCTATCTCGGTTACAATCACCTGGGAACCCAGCCCCTTGGCTCTTAAGGCTATGCCGTGCCCACACCAGCCGTAGCCACAAATGACGACCTTTTTACCCGCCCACAGGACATTGGTAGCTCTGGTAATCCCATCAATCGTGCTCTGCCCGGTACCATAGCGATTGTCAAAGAGATACTTGGTCTGGGCATCGTTTACCGCAATTATGGGGTACTTGAGGCCTCCGGCCTTGGCTAGGCTGCGCAGCCTGATAACGCCAGTAGTGGTTTCCTCAGTGCCGCCGATGACATTGCTGATTAAATCAGTTCTCTTGGTATGGAGGGTGGTAACCAGGTCGGCGCCGTCATCAACAGTAAGCTGAGGGTTATTATCCAGAGCAGTATTAATGTGTTTATAGTATGTTTTCTCATCCTCCCCTTTGATGGCATTAGTGGGAATGCCGTAGTTCACCAAGGCGGCAGCTACATCATCCTGGGTACTGAGAGGGTTAGACGCACACAGGATGACACTGGCGCCACCCTCCTGCAGGGCTAGAGCCAGGTTTGCCGTTTCGGTGGTAATGTGGAGGCAGGCTGAGATTCGGACATCCTTCAGTGGCTTCTTTTTACTGAACCTGTCTCTGATTAGCTTCACCACTGGCATCTCACGAGAAGCCCACTCAATTCGCTGCCTACCAGCTTCAGCCAGGGAAGGGTCTTTAATGTCATATTGGTTTTTATTCATTTTTCCTTTAGTCTCTTTCTTGTTTACTAATTAGTTAATGGCCTTGCTACAATAATTCTCCAGGGAACTATTTTGAGAAGCGTAAATTCCTCACTTTTTATTATCTGGTATCCTGCGTCTTCAACTGATTTTTCTACATAAATCGGCCGGCAATTAGCATACTTGGGAATTTTCTGGTGCAGCCATTCATAGAATCTTATAAATAATGAGCCTTCCTTACCTTTTTTGGTAAGACTGGCAACACCAAGCCTTCCAGTAGGCTTCAATACCCTTTTGACTTCATTGAGAACCGTAGGAATATCCGGCGTATCAAAGAGTTCTAACGTGCTAGCCGTGTAAACAGCATCAAATTTGCTGTCTTCGTAAGGCATACTCCTGGCATCCCCTTCATATAGCTCCACCCTTTCCATTAGTCCCGCTTTTTTGAGCCTTTTCCTGGTTATCTCTAGCATCTGAGGCGTTATATCAATACCGCAGGCTTTGCCATTTTCCCCGACAGAGCTTGCTATTTCCCTTAATGCATATCCTGTTCCTACACCTACTTCAAGAACCACTTCACCAGGTATGACAGATAGAAGCTGCAGGCCTTTCCGTCTAACCCCTTTCTCAAATATTGCCTCTACGGCAACATAAAACCGGCTCACTACACCGTAGCTCTTCTTTATCTCTTCTAAGCTTACCGGTACCCCCAACGTTTCCCCTTGGTAGTTGCTCATGTCCTTCCATCACCCGAACTGCTCGGCAACGTAATCAGGTATATCCAACGTGCCCATAATTATCGGTTTTTGGTGACAATCACTGCCTCCTGTCATAATCAAACCGTGCTTCTTGGCGAACTCAATATAGTGGGCACTGGTCTCCTTATCATGCCTTGAGTGCCAGCACTCTATACCATCAATATAGTTTAGCATATATTCCTCAATAATTTTTGTTTGTTCGTCCAAATCAGGTGTTATGCTTACTAAAGATGTACCGTTCGGGTCATTGGGGTGCGCATGCACCAGTATACCACCGGCGTTTCTGATCAATGTTGATGCTTCAGCAAGTGGAAGTGGGTACTTAGGCACATTACACTTGACCAGATATTTGTCAAACGCTTCTTGCTTATTCTTCACAATCCCTTTTTCTATCAGGTAGTTGGCTATGTGAGGTCGGCCAAAGACACCGTCGACACTAGCCTGTATGTTCTTGAGGTCTTCGTCGGTGAATTTTTCAATATTCTCTTTATCAAATTCAATATTCAGTTTCTCTAAGATTTGACGAGCTCTCGTTTCTCTATGCTCTTTTATCAATTGAAGCTTGTTTTTTAGCTCTTGATTGCTGATATCATACTGGTATCCTAGAAAATCCAAAGGAACGGACTTATTAAGATACTGGAATGTCACATTCAATTCTACCCCGGTAATATAGTCTATGCCATATTCTTCAGCCAGAGTGATAGCTCTTTCCTGACAGTCTATAGAATCGTGGTCGGTTATTGACACTAAATTGATATTTCCTTTCTTTGCTTCCTTGAAAACCTCCTCAATAGAGAGATTACCATCCGAACCGGTCTTGGTGTGGATGTGTAAATCTATTTTCATGGCTACTTCTTTTCCGCACCGATGATATACCAATCTTCTGACGAGTCATACCGGGTATCAACTATCAAGTGGGTGATATTAAGGTTGGGATACAAGTTCTTTAAGTCATTCAGGTCTACTTCTTCAAATCTCTTTTTATTGTTGAGGTAGGCTTGCTCGGTCAGTGCGTTTGATACATAATCCTCTTTAGTCCGCTCCAGTATCCGCCTGATTGATACCTCCTGCGGACAGTCGGTTTGAAGGATGACGAACCTCAGGTTGTGCTTAGCAGCTATGGCCGCAGCACGCCTCCTTAATGACTGGGTGACGAAGGTGGCATCGAGTATCACACCATCACTCTTGTCTAGAGTCTCATCTGCCCGCCGGAACATCTCTTCATAGACCATCATCCGCTTATCCATATTTGAGGCCACCTTTTCGTCGAAAATGTCCTCATTTTTCAGCACTTCCAGTCTAATCAGGTCAGAGCGAAGCAGGGGATAGCCCTTAATCTTAGCTACTTCCTCGGTTGTCTCCGTTTTCCAGGTGCCGGGAAGACCACAGGCGATAAGCAGAAAACCAGCACCCAGCTCTTTTTCCATGAATTTTACAAATGGTTCTCTCAATTTATCGCCTCCTTTACTAGATTTTTTTCAATCCCCTTCTAATATATACGCCTCGGCAAGCTCAAAATAGCTCCTGGCGACAGCTAAAGTCTTTTTCTTTTCCTCTGTTGAGATGTACGGGTCATCAAGCTTAAAGCTCTCCACCTTGCCCCGCACATAAGCCCGGTAGCACTTGTAGAAATTGAGTAGCGTTGATAGCTCCTTATCCTGGCTCTTATCCACATAGGCACTAACGAAGCTTTGTGATAGGTCAGCCCGCCCATAATGGTCTAGGTCCATCGCCAGAAAGGCAACCTCCGAGGCGACATCACAGTATCTAAACCTGTCATTAAATTCTATACAATCGTAGATGCAAATGCCATTAGTAAAGCAAATATGGGCGGCATGGAGGTCTCCGTGGCAATCCCTTATTTTGCCATTGGCTATCCGCCTACGAAATAGAGAGGCATTGTCCTCGATAAAGTTGTTAGTGTAGTCCTTGATGTGCAGATACCTTTCTTGGGAAATGGTGTTACCGATGTATTTTTCAGTCTGGGTGAAGTTTTCCTCAGTATTTTGGGTGATAGTGTTAAGGTCGCCAAAGGCGCTGATATCGACATTAGTTTCTGCCTTTTGGTGGAACTCCACCAGCTTCTGCGCCACCCTAGTTGCCATTTGTGATGACACCTGATTATTGGCTAGTAGCACATCCATCATCGCCTCTTGAGGAAGACGACGCATTTTTACTGCATACTCTATAACCTCCCCCCCACCTCCTACAAGAATAGCATCCTTATCCCGAGTTATTGACACTACCCCCAGATAAGCCTGAGGACAAAGCCGCCGGTTGAGTTCAACCTCCCGCTGGCAGTAGAACTGGCGCTTATCTAAAGTGGTATAGTCAAGGTAGCCTAGATTCACCGGCTTCTTTACCTTATAGACATAGTCACCGGTCAGGAAAACAAATGACATCTGGGTCTGCACCAGCTCTATTCCTTGCGGGGTATCAGGATAGGCTTTGGGGTCTAATAGCGCCTGAACCAATTCTGGTAGCTGCAGTATCACACCATCCTTTTAGAGCTTGAGCTTTAGTGCTCTTGGGTTTTTAGCCAGCGCAGTAGTTCGTCGAGTACCTGATGGTAGTTGGCTCTGGTTACCATTACTAAATTTACCCGAGGCCGGCGTTTGATAACATCTGCCCACGGGTTGGGATTGAGCATAATAGTTCCTAAAACTCTCTTTTCGCTGTCGATAATCTGTAAGACGGCCTCCCTGAAGTTAGTCGAAAACAACTCCATTTTCCCGATTTCGTCAATGATTACTAAATCACACGCCTCGGCTGCCTTACGGAGGGCAGAAACACCTACCTTATCTAAACTATCAGTGTCAACCCCATATTTACTTACCCGGTGTGGACTATGAATATTAATATGAGCCAGTATGGCTTCCTGCCCGTCCAGGGTAACCAGTCTGAAGCCTTCCCTTACCCCCTTACTTCGTATTTCCTCGGTATAGAAGCCACCGGCTTTACCTTTCATACCAGTTACTGCCTGCTTGATCAGGCTGGTTTTCCCAGCCCCAGGTCTGCCGGTGAGGAGATAAACTTGCTTCATAGGCTTTTACCGCTGTAGTCTATGACTTAGGCTGAAGCTTTGCCTGAGTCTTCTTTAATTCCAGCTTCTTTCTCTTGCGCCGGTGTTTAATGAGAGCTACCCTTTTTCGCTTATTCATCGTTAACAACAATATACCTTAAATCAGGTTTTCCTACTACTCTTAGCTTTATTAGTAAAGACCTCGGCAAATTTGGCAAAGGAGCGGTCGTAGGTCTTCTCCACCTCAGGAGGGAATACACAGGCAGGGAGTTCATCAAATTCCAGGTGGTAGGTAATGCACTCACAGCACTTACCTTTTCTAGAACAGGGCTCATAGGTGCAGGAGCATTTGGCTTTATTGACTTCAATCTGGCACTCCATTGGAATCCTCTCTTAAAGGTAGCGTGTTCTTATTGCTTTTGACAGCTCAGCCAGTAGCTCCAGGGCTTGGCCTGCTGCCTCATTGGTGGCTAGAGGTGCCAGCCCACAGCTGGGGGTAAGCAACCCCTGCTCTATCAATTGTTTGAAGCGAATACCATTTCTAGTAAAGGGTGCTATTGCCTCCTCCAAGCGGTCTTTTAGACTGGCTACCGATTCCTTAGCTAGCGATTCTTCGTCATTAGGGATAATCCCCCAGGCAATAGTTCCTTTCCGGTCAAGGAATTTTTTTACTTCGGCTGGATAGAGACTTAGTGACTGAGCATAGTTGTAAGTGTCAAAGCTCAGTATATCGGCACTGGTGTCCAGCAAAACAGACCAGTCGGTATTGCCGCAGCAGTGAACCCCTTTCAGTCCACTGATTCCTTTAAAGACCTCCTCTAATAAGTTAGTAACCATCTCTTTAGATAAAGAGAAAAAGGCTGAGCCGAAGGACATCATATACGGTTCATCGACAAAGATAATGGTATTTCTGGAGATTTGGCTTAGCTGTTTTTCTTGCCAACTTGCTTTTAGCCTGAGCAGCTTGGCGGCAGCATCGGCAAGCATATCGTCATAGATTACAGACCGGCGGCTATCATCGGTAACGGTTAATCCCCAGCTAATCGGTCCCGTTATCTGCCCCTTAACTGCCAGAGGCGACAGGTTATCTAAGGCTAAGAAGCTATGTAGTCCCGCAGCATAGTCAGCACTAATGGGATATTTGTCAATGTCATTATCTAAATAGGCAGCGTAGAGCTTCTCCAGTGGGTTATCTAAGTCCTGAGAGCGGTCGACATAGATACGGTTCTCCTTAAGCACTATACCAGGGAAGCCCTCGCTGAACTGGGCATACATATTATCCAGAAAAGACCGTTTAGGTAGCTGGGGCCAGGCAGGAATGTCTTTAAGGTAGTGGCTGACTTGCGCGCATGCCTCAGACGGGTCAGTATGAGGCATACTGCCAATAATAGTCGGTAAACAGCCAAATTTTATATTGGGCATAAGGTTTAAGCCTTTCTATCTCTGATATACTTGCCTATTAGCAGGTCGAGTTTTTTCCTCTGCTCGGCTGGTATGCACTCCGGGTCAGTGACAATGGCTGTCTCCAGTGCTGTGGCGCAGTCACAATCGCGTTTCCCAGGTATTCTGCTGGCGGCTAGCTTGATAATTTTCTTGGCGATATCAATGTTTTTATAGAGAATACCTAAAATGATATCCACCGTTACTGGCTGATTTTTCTCATGCCAGCTATCATAATCAGTGACACAGCCGATGATAGCGTAGCAGATTTCCGCCTCTCGTGCCAGCTTGGCTTCGGGCAGTGCCGTCATACCAATGATGTCAGCTCCCCACGAGCGGTAGAGTCGTGATTCAGCTCGAGTAGAGAAAGCGGGACCTTCCATAGCTACGTAGGTGCCTCTTTGATGGACACTAGCTCCTACCTCTCGGGCTGCCTGATACAAAATGGAGCTTAGTTTTGGGCAAAAGGGTTCAGCGAAGGGGATATGGCTGACAATACCGTCACCGAAGAAGGTATTAACCCGGTTTCGGGTTCGGTCTATTAGCTGGTCGGGAATAACTATGTCGCCGGGCTTTATCTCTTTCTTAAAACTTCCCGCTGAGTTAACGGCAATAATCCACTCCACACCCAGCGACTTTAAGGCGTAGATGTTAGCTTGGTATGGTACCTCGGTAGGGGAGATGCGGTGCCCCTTGCCATGCCGGGACAAAAAGGCAATCCCTATCCTCTCTAGCCTGCCGGTGGTAATGGTATCACTCGGCTTGCCAAAGGGTGTATCTATATTAACCTCTTCAATATCAGTCATCCCTTCAATATCGTACAACCCTGTTCCTCCGATAACCCCTATCTTTGCCGGTGGCATTAGGCAGTCTCCTTTTCTTGCATTATTATCCTCTGATAGCTATTACCTTAGCCAGTATATCACACAGCCTACTGTCGCCAATAACCCCCTGGCCCGCACCTAATTTTCTGGACACTCAATTAGCATAATACCACCGCCTTAGATCGTCACTCAAGTCTTAACCCTGGCTGGCTCAAACACTGAGGCTAGTTAAATAGTTGAGATTTTAATGAAAATTAAACGCCAGCTTTATGAGCAATTAATTCCGCAGTTTTAATATGAGTATATTACCAGTGAATAAAAGGACAGAAGTAGTTTAGGCAAAGGAGGACAATAATGATTAAAACTGCTTTCAGGTTTCAAAACAATATGGTTATGGTATTTGATAAGAATGGGGAACAAATCCCTAAATATCAGGGGCAATACGAAAAAGTGAAGGAAAGCGTCTTAAGAGATGCTCCGCTAGGGGTAATATTTGCTCATGGTTTCACTAGTGCTGGGGAATTACGAAAAGTTACAAGAGAGGAATGGTAGTCAAACGGATTATCTGCCACCGGTGAATGTTAAATGGTTAGGAAGAGATATGACCACTGGCATCCCCTAACTGAGGCTCTCTTCCTGGCTTATCTTTATCCCCTAGTTATCTCATCAGTCAGCTCTCTCTGTCACTAGATTTGCCTTTTATTAAGTTTATACACTATACTATAGGTGCCTATTGGCACCTTTTTTGCTTTTATGATACAATTGGCATAAAAGCTGGTTGGTGATAGGCTAGGACTCTGATATGGAGAATACAGTTGACGGGCGTGATACTATAGCTCTTTATTCACTTCTGGAGAAGGTATATCAAGACAGCGGGCACGATTTCAGAGGATATAAACGTGGAACGGTGACCCGTCGTCTAGAAGGGAGACTTTACACCACAGGAGCAAGAACATACCTAGACTACATGAAGTTTCTTGATGACCATCCCGAAGAGTATCAAAGGCTTGTCAATGCTCTTACCATAAAGATAAGTAGTTTCTTCAGGAGCCCATACGCCTTTCAGCAGGTAGCCAGTTTGGTGTTACCTGAGCTGGTGTCGCACAAAAAGGAGCGGGGAGAGCGAAGCTTAGGGTTTTGGAGCTCTGCCTGCGCCCGGGGAGAAGAGCCATACTCTATAGCCATACTGCTTGCCGAATTCCTAGGACACGAACTGAAGGACTTTGATGTATTAATCTATGCTACTGATGTTAGTCGGCAGGTTCTGAAAGAGGCGCAGGCAGGGATATACTCTCCACAGGATGTAGAAGGTCTGCCTTCAGCCATCCTGGAAAACTATTTTGCCCACCGTGACCAATCATATGTAGTGAGAACTGACATCAGGCAAATGGTCAGCTTTTCTTATCTTGATTTGGTTTCAACTACAAAGCCGCCTTTTATGGGTGTTGATTGCATATTTTGCTGCAATGTCCTGATATATTTGCAAAGGCAGCTCCAGGAGAAGGTGCTGGGCATGCTGTATGATTCACTGGCTACCCCTGGCTACCTGATTCTAGGCGAAGTGGAGACACCAACCAGTAGTCTGAATGAGAAATTGGAGTGCCTTGATACCAAGGCGAAGATATATAAGAAGGATAGAACGGGAGGATGAAAATGGAAGAAAAAGACAGAGAAATCATTATAGACGCAGGTAGATTGTATCTTGGTGAGGATAATATCCTATACACTACAGTAGTTGGAGAAGTTGATGAGAACACGGCAATTGCAATCCGTGAAGCTCACCTTAAATTTGTGGATATGGTTGAAGGAAAAGTTGATTTGTTAATAGATGCAAACAAAGCAGGACAACCTTCATCAAGAGCTCGGAAGATAATTCAAGAAGGTGTTTTAAAATATGAAAAAACAGGGAAGGTTGCCCTTTTCGGAGCAAATCCAGTAGTAAGAGTGATTGCATCCTTTGTTATGGGGGTTACCAGAAAAAAAGATATGCGTTTTTTCAAGACAAAGGAAGAGGCTCTTACCTGGCTTAAGAAGTGAGACATGCATACCCTGAGGAGGCAAATGATGGATAAGACAGCAGAAAAAGAGCGTATAGATGAGATGATTGAGGCTATTATAAAAGTGGCAAGGGGCGATTACTCTGCTCAGGTTGAACTTTCGGGTAAAAATGACGAGTTTGATTCACTGGCTATGGGCTTGAATATGATGGTTGACGACATCAGAGCAAGTGCGGAGGCGCTAAAAGAATCTGAAGAAAAGTTCCGAACTTTTATGGAAACTGCAAGTGATTTAATGCATATTGCCGATAAAGATGGAAATATTACTTATGTGAACGAATCAATGGCTAGGACTTTAGGATACTCTAAAGAAGAGATGGTTGGAAAGCATGTTACCCAGTTTTTAAGTAAAGAAATTGTGGAAAAAGATTTCAAACCAAAGTGGGAGGAATTAATTGCCAAAGGGGACATTGCTCTTGAAGCTACTTGGGTAGCAAAAGATGGAAAGGAAATTTACGGTGAACAAAAGGTTGTTGCTATATATGATAGTGATGGCAAGTATTTAGGAAGCAGAGCAGTATTTCGTGACCTCACTGAGCGCAAGCGGATGGAGACTGAATTACGAAGCTCAGAGGAGCGGCTAAGGATTTTATTTGAATTTGCCCCAGATGCTTATTATTTAAGTGACTTAAAAGGTAACTTTGTCGATGGCAATAGGGCTGCAGAGGAAATAACCGGTTACAAGAGGGAAAAATTAATTGGGAAGAGCTTTTTAAAACTGCACTTGCTACAACCAAAACAAATCCCAAAAGCGGCTGCGCTTTTAGCCAAAAATGCTCTGGGGCGAGCCACTGGCCCGGATGAATTTATTCTAAATCGGAAAGACGGCAGCCAGTTTTTAGTGGAAATAAGGACATTCCCGGTAAAGATTCAAGGTAGAACTTTGGTGTTGGGCATTGCCCGCGACATCACCGAGCGTAAGCGGGCAGAGGAGGCGCTGCGGGAGTCCGAACAGAAATTCAGGAGCCTTGCCGAACAGTCCCCAAACATGATTTACATTAATAACAAGGGCAGAGTAGTGTATGCCAATAAGAAATGCGAAGAGATTATGGGATACAAAAGGGAAGAGTTTTACTCCCCTGATTTTAACTTCCTTGCCTTGATCGCCCCAGAATATGTGGATTTAGTAAAGGCAAGTCTCAGCAAGCACATGAGGGGTGAAGAGGTCGCTCCATACGAATGCGCACTTATCACCAAAGAAGGTAAAAGAATCGAGGTAATAGAAACGACAACGTTGATAACATATGAAGGAGACAGCGTCATCCTTGGAGTAATAACCGACATCACCGAGCGCAAGCGGGCAGAGCAGGAACTTCAAGAAAAGAATGAGCAACTGGATGCCCAGAATGAGGAGCTTCAGTCGCAAGCTGAGGAACTGATGGCACAACAGCAGGAACTTCAGGAAAAGAATGAGCAATTAGATACCCAGAATGAGGAGCTCCAGGTGCAGGGTGAGGAACTGATGGCACAACAGCAGGAACTTATGGATAAGACCAGGGAGGTGGAAGAGGCAAACCGGTTAAAGTCTGAATTTCTGGCTAACATGTCTCACGAGTTGCGCACCCCGCTCAATGTTGTCATCGGTTTTTCTGAGTTGATGGCAGATGAGGTGCCTGGAAAGATTAATAACGAGCAGAGGCAGTGGCTTAATGACATCCTGAACAGTGGCCGGCACCTGCTGAACCTGATTAACGAAGTTCTTGACCTGTCTAAGATAGAATCGGGCAGGATGAAGTTCAGGCTGACAGATATTGCCCTGGCCGGTGTCATACAATCGTTAACCAGAACTATGGTACCCGTACTCACACCCAGAAAGCAAAGCCTTGATATTGAGGTGGAAAAGGGGCTTCCCCTAGTTCATGCTAATAAAGCCAAAGTAAGACAGGTGCTCCTTAATCTAGTGGACAATGCGTCTAAGTTTACCCCGGAGGGAGGCAAGCTGAAGATTGAGGCAGTGAGGGCAGGTGATTGGTGTCAGGTTAGCGTGGTTGATAATGGTATTGGTATCGGGAAGGAGGACCAAAAAAGGATATTTGAACCTTTTCACCAGCTAGACAACCCGCTAGCCAAAGAAAAGAGCGGCACTGGGCTAGGACTGGCCCTTGTCAAACAAATCATAGAAAGGCACGGCGGGCGAATTTGGGTAGAGAGTGAGTATGGAAAGGGTAGCCGGTTTATCTTTACCCTCCCCTTGGCAACAGCCAGTTAGCCATACCCAAGGAATAGAAACAGGTAATGCAAGAAAAGATATTGATAGTAGAAGACAACCCTCAAAATATGAAGTTGATTGAAATGACCCTTAGAGGCAAGGGCTACACTTTGCTCAAAGCAGCTGACGGAGAAGAGGCGCTGGATATGGCTATGAGAGAGCAACCAGACCTCATCATAATGGACATGCAGCTTCCCAAATTGAATGGGCTTGAGGTAACCAAGCGACTTAGGAAGACCTCGGCATTCAGCCACACCCCCATTATTGCCCTTACCGCCTATGCTATGAAGGGAGACGAGGAGAAGTTTATTAACGGCGGGTGCGATGCCTATGTATCAAAGCCCATTAATACCCGTGAACTGCCCGGAATGATTGCTGAGATGTTGCGACAACGGCAAAAAGGTAACCCTTTGGATAAATGGTGACGCCAGTGGGAAAGAAAGTTCTTGTAATTGATGATGACTCAGCCTTTGTGAGTCTGGTTGAGCAGGTTCTTACTCAAAAAGAATACGAGGTGCTCAAGGCCAGCAATGGACAGGAAGGGCTGCGGCTCTTGTTTAACCAGAGGCCGGATATAGTACTTCTGGATATAGTCATGCCTGGGATGGATGGTTGGCAAACCTGTCAGCGTATCCGCGATATCTCCGATATGCCCATAATCATACTCACTGGTAAGCAGAGAGCTGAGGAAGATATAGTGCGTGGACTTGACTACGGAGCTGATGAGTACCTCCTTAAACCGGTGGGGAACAAGGAGCTGGTGGCGAGAGTACGGGCAGTATTGCGACGCGCTGAGTTGGCCCCTTCGGTGGAGACGAAGAGGGAGGTTACCTATAGTGATGGCTTTCTCACGGTGAATGTTGCTGAGAGGAAGGTTATAGTGGGTGGAAAACGAGTGAAACTGACCCCGAGAGAGTTTCGCCTGTTTGCCCTCTTGGTAGAGAATGCTGGCCGTATTCTTACCCACAAGCAGGTCTTGGAAAAGGTGTGGGGCTGGGAATACACTGATGACCTTGATTATGTGCGCATCTATATTTCCCATTTACGTCAGAAGATAGAACCAGACTCTACCAAACCCAAATATATTCTAACTGAACCCGGGGTCGGCTACTACTTCCAAAAGTCTGGTTGACAATTGGTCATTTCTGTGGAGCCAGCGAATGGATTCGAACCATCGACCTGCGGTTTACGAAACCGCTGCTCTCCCCCTGAGCTACGCTGGCTTTACCAAAGTATAACACAAAATAGCGCTCTCCTTTAATATCTCGGTTGATACTTGTCGCTGACGCTTAAATAGGCGTATAATAGTATTAAAGTGTTTCAACTATGAGATAACCACTGGGGTTCTATTAAATCTTCCCTTATTTATTGGTTCATTGGCTATCTAGTATAATATCCTATTAGTACTTGCTTGAGGAAAGGAGTTATGCAGGTAGAGAAAGAGTTAGCTGAGTTATCACCTAGGAAAGATATGCTCCTAGCCATTGGGGTTTTCGATGGGGTTCACCTCGGTCACAAATTTCTGATTTCACAGCTAACAGAGCATGCCAAGCAGCAGAATTTGCTTAGTGGAGTGGTAACCTTTGGCCAGCATCCTCAAGAAGTACTATCACCCCAGACTAAGCTGCCCTTCTTAACTAGCCTCGCAGAAAAAACCAATCTTCTCAAAAATGAAGGTGTTGAAGCTGTCATTACCTTGTCCTTCAGCCGTGAGTTAGCTCAGCTCAGCGCTCGCCAATTCGTCAGTCTGCTAAAGAAATACCTCAGAATGCGAGGCATGGTAATCGGACCTGACTTTGCTTTAGGCCGGGATAGAGAGGGCAACGCTAATAACCTCCGCACATTGGGGCAGGATATGGACTTCAGTGTAACCGTAATACCCCCTATAATAGTAAACGGTGAAGTAGCAAGTAGCACTGCTATCAGGAATGCTCTAGCTGACGGGGATATGAAAAAGGCGCGTAATTTGGTAGGTCGTTCTTTTAGCCTTCAGGGACGTGTAACCACTGGTGTCGGCCGAGGCACAGAGTTAGGCTTCCCCACGGCTAATCTGGATGTAGACTTAGAGCAAGCCCTTCCTGCAGAAGGCGTTTATGCCACTTGGGCATATATTGGTGACAAAGCCTACCAATCAGTGACCAATATTGGCCAGCACCCTACTTTCGGTGGCGGCGGGCGCACTGTAGAAGTTTATGTTTTTGACTACCATGGTGACCTATATGGGCGTGACCTAAAAATTGATATTATAGAGCGACTTCGTGATGAGATAAAATTTGATTCTACGGAGGCACTAAAGAAACAGATAACAGAGGATATAAAACAAGGTAGAACTGTGCTAAACTCGCAGAGTAGGGAATAAATATGGATACAGGTGGAAAGTTTATGACCAATCAGGATATGAGCCGTTTACTCAAGCGGGGGGTAGCTGAAATCATTATTGAAGAAGAGCTGATAAAGCTACTACGCTCAGGCAAAAAACTGCGCCTGAAAGAGGGCTTCGACCCCAGTTTCCCCGATATTCACCTCGGGCACATGGTAACGTTGAGAAAGCTACGCCAATTTCAGGAGCTGGGGCATCAAGTTGTCCTCATTGTTGGCGACTGGACGGCCCAGATTGGTGACCCCAGTGGTGTTTCTGTTACCCGACCTATGTTATCTGCGGAAGAGGTTAAGGCTAACGCCGAAACCTATATGAAGCAGTTCTTCAAGGTGGTTGATAAAAAGAAGACAGAGGTGAGATGGCAAAGTGAGTGGTTTGGTAAGTTTACCCTCGCTGATGTAATTCAGCTCACCAGTAAGTTTACTGTTGCCCAATTAATGGCGAGGGAAGACTTCAGTAGCAGGTATAGTGCTGGGCGACCTATAGCTGTGACTGAATTACTCTACCCATTGCTTCAAGCCTATGACTCGGTAGCGATACAGGCTGATGTTGAGTTTGGCGGTACTGACCAGAAGTTCAATTTGCTGGTGGGTAGGGAGCTTCAATCTATGGTGGGGCAGCATCCCCAGCAGCTCTTTTTAGTTCCCCTTCTTATCGGCACCGATGGTAGTCAAAAGATGAGCAAAAGCCTGGGCAACTATATTGGTGTTGCTGAGCCGCCCGATGAAATTTATGGCAAGGTAATGTCTATTCCTGATAGCCTTATCCTGCAATACTTTGAATTAGTGACTGATGTTCCTGATGAGGAAGTAGGGGAATTCAGACAAGCGCTCAAGGGTGAAACCATTAATCCTATGACGCTCAAGAAGCGGCTGGCCAGAGAGATTGTGGCCTCGCTTTATAGTCAAAAGAAGGCTACTGAAGCTGAGGAGCACTTTACTAGGGTATTTCAAAAAAAGGAGTTGCCTGAGGAAATACGGCAAGTAAAGATGACTCCAGAATTGCTAAAAAAAATAAAGGCTAGCACATTTAGAGAGAATGGAATGTTGGGTAGCATTAGAGAGGTCGGCAAGCCTGAGACTGAGGAATGGATTGTACCAGTTCCTCTGCTGTTATGTGAGATAGGCCTAGCTAAAAGTCGTAGTGATGCTAAGCGTCTTATAGCACAAGAGTCTGTTCACATAGATAAAAAGACAATTTATGAGACAAAGGGTAATATCAAGATAGGCAGCGTCATCAAGGTAGGCAAACGGCGTTTTGTGAAACTGGTTAGTCCTGATTAAAAGGTAGGTAAACGCCGCTGGCGTAAAATTAAGATGGTTCTCCCAACTATACCTGGCACTGATTGAGACTGATACGCGGGCATAGTTGACACTGGTGTGCTTCCCAACCGCGCCAGCTCTAGCTATCATAGCAACAAACTGATAAGGGGGCATGATTGTGAAATTTGATAATAAAGTGGCTATTGTCACCGGGGGTGGAGTAGGTATAGGTGAGGCTATTTCCTTGGCTTTTGCTTCCGAAGGAGCGGCAGTAGTGGTAGCAGCCCGTACATTACCTAGGTTAAAGGCAGTAGTTGAGAAGATTAAGTCTGGAGGGGGAAAGGCAACAGCTATACAAACTGACGTTTCTGACGAGGGTCAAGTAAAAAGGATGGTGGCCCAGACTCTTAGTGAATATGGGCAGGTTGATATACTGGTCAATAATAGCGGCATTATGGGACCTACTGCTAGTGTGGTCGATATCAAATTAGAGGACTGGAATGAGGTACTGGCCATAAATCTTACTGGAGCCATGCTCTGCTCAAGAGAGGTGCTGAAGAGTATGGTCACTCGCCAAAGGGGTAATATTCTCAATATCTCCTCAAGGGCAGGTCAAAAGGGATTCCCGATGAGGAGTCCATATTGCGTCTCCAAATGGGGCATGATTGGGTTCACCCAGACTTTAGCTATGGAGGTGGGAAGGTATAATATTCGCGTCAACTGCATATCCCCTGGTCGTACCGAAGGAGAACGCATTGAAAATGTAAGGAAAGCCAGGGCTGAAGCTGCGGGCCTTACTTATGAGGAGATACTAAACAGAGAGAGAGCCACTACTACCTCTCCGCTGGGGAGAATAACAGTCACTACTGACGAGGTAGCTAATACTGCTGTATTTCTAGTCTCAGACGAATCTGGTGGTATCACCGGCGAAAACATTAGTGTCAGTGCCGGTACAGCGTTACAAACATAAGCCATAAAATCTGACTCACAAGTTTCAGCGTGAGTTTAGGAGCATGGCTATGCAATGATTAGTCCAGCCCGAGCAATCGGCACAGCTCGTCTGACGTATATTTACCTGGTAGTTCACGTTTGGCTGCCATCTCTTGCGAGATGCGCACCAGTGCTTCGTTGACTGGTGCCTGCCTCCCCAGTCGCTTGGCCAATCGCACAATCTCCCCATTGAAGAAATCAGTCTCGATAGTGCCCTGCTGGCGAGTCAGGCTCTGCCAGGCTGAGCCTTGTGCCTCAACATCCAGACTTTTACGCTGTTGAACTTGCGCAGCTCTCTCGGGCCACTGCTTTGTCAGTTCCTCTTGCGATATCCATTTGATACCCGCTTGGGCAAGAATCTCTCGTGCTTCCTGCCGTGTCGTCTTGATGATGTGATTACTCTCATCTACCTTCTCATTGATGATAGCACTGATGGCGTTACCCAGATTGAGCACCAATTTACCCCACTTGTGGGACATTATGTCTGATGTGACCAGGACAAGGAATCCAGCGGCACGCAGGTTCGCTGCCATAGTCTCGACTAGGTCATCCGTGCCCGTGGGATAACGCCCCATAACGAGCTGACCCGGTGGGTCGTAGCGAACTATTACTTCGCCATTGGTAAGAAACACAACGCCCACATGTACCGTGACTCCGTAGACCTTCGGAAAGTACTGAGTGGCGACCTCCTCGTTCGGTACCCCATTTTGGAAGCAAAAGATGGGCACTTCTTCCGTCACCGTGCGCAGAGCACGGAGCGCCTCATCCGTATTCTGGCTCTTTACGCAGAGGAAGGCCACATCATTCGGCTTAAAGTCGATCTGGTCAGGGGCGGTAACCGCCGGCAGTTGCAGGATATGGGTGCCGGTAGGTGTGATAAGCCGCAAGCCGTGTTCACGAATGGCATTCACGTGACCGGGCCGTCCGATCAAAATCACATCGTTACCTGTGCGTGCCAGATGTCCACCCACCACACCCCCAATTGCCCCTGCTCCGTAGATAATTATTCGCCTGCTGTGGTTACTCTCGGTCAATCCACTCATCGCCCTTTCTCCTTTGCTCTTAATCTTACCAGCAAGAAGTCTGCTGTTTCAATCTCCATAGTATCAATAGTCTCTAACCCTCATATTATACCCGTTTATCTTTTGCGTAGCTATAAACTCTGATATACTTATAGAAAATAGCTCTACGGTGCAATATGGCGGATTTAGACAAGGTAAAAGAAAGAATAGAAAAACTGAGGGCTGAAATTAACCATCATAATTATCGTTACTATGTGCTGGACAGCCCTGAGATTAGTGACGCCGAATATGATGAGTTAATGAGGGAGCTAAAAAAGCTGGAGGAGCAATACCCTCAGTTCTTGACCCCCGATTCACCCACCCAGCGGGTCGGCGCTGCCCCAGTGGAAGCCTTCGGAGTAGTAGAACACCCCTTACCCTTATTATCCCTGGGTAACGCCTTCTCCAAAGAGGAGCTATTAGCCTGGTATACCCGAACTTCAAGACTGGTGGCTGGAGAGCAATTTAACTTTGTTTGCGAACATAAGATTGACGGACTGGCGGTGGCGCTGACCTATGTTAACAGTCAGCTAACTACCGGGGCTACCCGTGGTGATGGCTTCCGTGGTGAAAATATCACTCAGAACTTGAGAACTATCAGAAGTATTCCCCTCTCTGTACCCAAAGAGGCACCTCCACGATTTGAGGTGCGAGGTGAGGTCTTCCTGCCCAAAGAAGGCTTCAATAAGTTAAATCAGGAACGGACTGAAGAAGGGTTACCCCCGTTCGCTAACCCTAGAAATGCCGCTGCTGGCTCGGTGCGTCAGCTCGATTCACGCATTACGGCTAAACGCCCATTAGATATCTATATCTATATGCTGGGTTACGCTGAGGGCAAAGCGACCCCCCCAACACACGGCGAAACCATGGAATATCTTAAGTCGTTAGGCTTTAAGGTAAACCCTAATAATGCCTTGCTCACCAGTATTGACCAGGTTGAAGAATATTACCAAACCTGGGAGGAGAAGCGAGAAAGCCTACCTTATGAAGCTGATGGCGTCGTAGTGAAAGTAGATTCGTTCGCCCTTCAGGAACGACTGGGAAATATCGGTCATGAACCGAGGTGGGCTGTAGCCTATAAGTTCCCCGCTATTCAGGGTACCACCCAGCTAAAAGAAATTAAGATTAGTGTTGGCAGAACCGGTACCCTTAACCCCTATGCGGTCTTAGAACCGGTGTCAGTAGGAGGGGTAACTATTAGACAGGCGGCCCTGCATAATGAAGATGACATCAGACGCAAAGACATTCGTGAAGGCGACTGGGTTTATATCCAGCGAGCCGGTGAGGTAATCCCTGAGGTTGTGGGACCAATCAAAAGTAAGCGCACAGGACGGGGAAAAGAATACAATCTCTTGAAGAAGATATTCGATAAGGGGAAACGACGCCCGGCGTGCCCGGTATGCGGGGCTGAGGTGGTTAAACCCGAGGGCGAAGTTATGTATTACTGTTCCAATGCTGCCTGTCCTGCCCAAACTCAACAGCGGTTAGGGCACTTTGCTTCGCGGGGAGCTATGGATATTAGAGGTATAGGTGAATCACAAAGCGCTATGCTGTTAAGAGAGGGGTTGGTTAAAGATGTGGCTGACTTATATTATCTTGAGGAGAAGAAGGAACAGCTGCTAAAGCTGGAAAAGATGGCCGAGAAGAGTGTAACCAATATGCTTGAAGCTATTGAGAAGAGTAAAGAGACACCACTGGCAAGGGTTATCTTTGCTTTGGGTATACGCCACATCGGCGAAGAGATGGCAGGAATCCTGGTCACACATTTCAATAGTATTGATAAGCTGGCTAAAGCCTCGCGAGAAGAGCTTCTATCCATTCCCACCGTTGGGCCTAAGCTCGCCGATAGTGTTATTAGCTTCTTCCGACAGAGGGAAAATCGCCGTATTATTGACAGGCTAAAAAAGGCGGGGGTTCGACTGGAGGAGGAAGTGGTTGAGCCCAAAGAGCTACCCCTAGCTGGACAGGAGTTTGTTATTACGGGTAGACTGGAAACCTTCAGCAGACAGGAAGCAGAGGCAAGGATAAAAGCCCTTGGCGGTACAACCAAAGACAATGTCACTCGGGAAACCACCTACCTGGTGGTAGGTGCCGAGCCTGGTTCCAAACTGGCTCGTGCCCAAACTCTGGGCACCAAGCAACTCACCGAGGAGGAGTTCCTTCGCCTCTTGGAGCAGAAAACATAAATATGAAGTTAATTGTTGGCTTAGGTAATCCGGGGCGGAGCTATGTTCATAACCGCCATAATGCAGGCTTTATCTGCCTTAACTATTTTGCCAGAATGCAGGGCATCCGATTTGATAAGAAGCAGAGCCGAGCCCGAACTGGCTTAGGTGAGGTCGCTGGCAATGAGGTGGTAGTAGCTAAGCCCCAAACCTATATGAACCTGAGTGGTCAATCGGTTAGTCGGCTGGTAAAGAAATTTGATATCAATCTTGATAACCTTCTTGTCGTTCATGATGATCTTGATCTCCCCTTGGGTAAAATTCGCATCCGCCAGGGCGGTGGTTCTGGTGGACACAAAGGGGTTAATTCCATCATTACTGAGTTGGGAAGCTGCGATTTTCTCCGCATTCGGGTAGGCATCGGACGACCAACCACCAGTGAAGGCTCTACTGAAGTCAGTGAAGATGATATTATTGCTTATGTGCTCAGTGATTTCACTGCGGAGGAAAAGCAGACCATCACCAAGGTCATACCTGGGGTGAGCGAAGCTATCTATTGCCTCCTCACCGAGGGTCTGACGGCAGCTATGAATAAGTATAATTAGAGAAAGTATGAGAGAGACTTTATGGGTAATCTAGCTATTGAATGGCTTGGTAACAAGGTGAAAATACTTGACCAGACTAAGCTTCCACAACAAGAGGTTTATCTGGAGCTTAGCGACCACCAGAGTATAGCTTCAGCCATCACAGAATTGAAAATTAGAGGGGCTCCAGCCATTGGGATAGTTGGGGCTTATGCCATAGCCTTAGCTGCCCTAAAAATTGAAGCTGGAAGCAAGGGGGGATTTCTGGAGAAGTTGAGAGGCGTCATTGAGACTATCGCTGCCACCAGACCTACGGCTAGAAACCTGTTTGCAGGTATTGACCGAATGGAGGAAGTAGCTCAGGCCGATAATACTATTGAACAGACTAAGGCAGCACTGGTTGGTGAAGCAATAAAAATACACTCTGAAGAAGTTGAGGCAGACCAGAAGCTCAGTCAGATGGGCGCCGAGCTAATTGAGGACGGCTTTACCATCCTGACCCATTGTAACGCCGGGTCGTTGGCTACTGCTGGCTACGGCACTGCCCTGGGTGTAATCAAGCGGGCAGAAGAGCAGGGCAAGAAGATAAAGGTCCTAGCTACTGAGACCCGCCCCCTGCTTCAAGGGGCACGTCTCACCACCTGGGAGCTAAAAAAGGCTAATATCCCGGTTACCCTCATCACCGACTCTATGGCTGGCTACTTTATGAGTCGTGGTGAGGTCAGCTGCGTCATTGTTGGTGCCGACCGCATTGCCGCTAATGGTGACACTGCCAACAAGATTGGCACCTATAGTCTGGCGGTGCTGGCTAAGGAAAACGGTATCCCATTCTATGTGGCTGCCCCCACTACAACCATTGACCTGTCTCTGGCTTCAGGAGACGAAATCCCCATCGAGCAGCGAAGCCCTGATGAGGTAACTCATATTCAGAGAGTAGGTATTGCTCCCGAGGGTGTAGATGCTGCCAACCCCGCCTTTGATGTTACCCCCCACCGTTATATAACCGCCATCATCACCGAAAGAGGTATAATAAAAGAGCCGTATGGGGGAGAGTTGAAGGAGATGGTGTTATGAGCAAGTTTATAGATAAATTGAAGCAGGTTTCAGAGGCTGCGTCTCAGCCTATGGGGTTCAGGGCAACCCAACCGGCATTAAAGAAGCCCAAAATGATGCTTGTTGCCAGTTTAGCTCAGGCTAATATTGACAACCTGGCTGAATACGTAACCGGAGCTGATGCCGGGCTGTTGCAAATTGCCAAATTAAGCCTAGGTGCCAAAACCCTCCAGGAAATATCTCAAGCGGTGCCTGATATTCCCTGGGGTGGGTGGCTGAAAGAAAGTGGGCAGGGAGAAATAAAGCAAATGGCAGAGGCTGGCTGTGATTTTGTCGTTTTTCCAGTAGCCAATACCTCCCTGGCACTATTCCAAAGTGATGAAATGGGCAAGATTTTGGAGGTAGAGTCATCACTTAGCGAAGGTCTGTTGAGGGCGGTTAATAAGTTGTCGGTAGATGCTGTGCTTATTGCCGGCGAACAGAAAGAGGGCTATTCCCTTACTTGGCATCACCTCATGCTCTTCCAGCGCTTTGCCGATTTGCTGACCAAGCCCTTGTTAGTCTTTATACCATCAACTGTGACTGCTAATGAGCTTCAGGCTCTATTGGAAACAGGGGTAAGCGGTGTGGTGGTAGAAGTAGGAGTCGGGCAACCTGCAGGTAGATTAAAGGAGTTGCGCCAGATAATTGATAAACTACGTCCCCCATCACCACGTAAACGGGAAAAGGCAGAGGCGCTGCTACCTCAAATTGACAGAGAGACGAGTATAGAAACTGAAGAGGAAGAAGAGTAACCAACCGGGAAGGTTGTTTGGCTATGATTGTGAGAGTTGCCAGGATTTGCCTTCGGTGGTGATAGCTGGAGCAACTACCATTTCAGCCTTGTGCATTTCTTGGATATTACGCACCCCACAGATGCCCATTGCGGCGCGAAGAGCCCCGACAAGGTTCTGACTACCATCGGTGACTGAAGTAGGACCGAAGAGGATTTGCTCTAAAGTGCCAGTGGTGCCAACCTTAACTCGGGTTCCTCGGGGGAGTGCTGGATGTGGATGAGCCATACCCCAGTTAAGACCAACACCTGGCGCCTCTTTGGCTTTAGCCAGGATTGAGCCTAGCATTACAGCGTCAGCCCCTGAAGCAAAGGCTTTACATAAGTCTCCACCCTTGCCAATACCACCGTCAGTAATTATCGGCACATAGCGCCCGGATTCTTGTTGATACGCATCTCTAGCCGCTGCACAGTCTATTGTGGCCGTTATCTGGGGAACACCAACGCCGAGGACTTCTCTAGTGGTGCAAGCAGCACCCGGTCCCACACCTACCAGAACTCCGGAGATTCCGGTTCTCATAAGCTCTAAACAGGCATTATAGCTTACACAGTTACCAACAATAATAGGCATGGATATAGATTCGCGAAGCTCGGAGAAGATAAGCCCCCGATAACTTTTAGATATATGGCGAGCACTGGTAACTGTAGATTGGACTACGATAATATCAGCCTGAGCCTCAGCAGCTATTGGAGCAAACCGTTTGGTATTAGCTGGTACCACTGAAATGGCACATACTGCCCCTGCTTTTTTAATCGATTGTATTCGTTCGCCAATGAGGTTTTCCTTAATCGGTTGGGAATAGACTTTTTGCAGTAAAGGGGTAACTTCGGCATCAGATGCTTGGGCAATCTCCGACAATATCTCCTGTGGGTTATCATACCGAGTTTGTATCCCATCCAAATTGAGAACGGCAAGACCACCCAGCTTGCTCATCAGGGCAGCCAGATTAACATCAGTTACAGCATCCATTGCTGCTGCCAAGATAGGGATAGAAAAAGTAAAATTCTCTACCTTAAAATCAATATTGGTCTGGTCTGGATTGATGGTTACATCTCCGGGCACTATAGCCACTTCATCAAATCCGTAAGACCGCCGAAGTTGCTTAAATTGAGGAGTAGCCATTTTGCTATCCCTCCTTAAGCGAAAACTATATCAGAGGCGGCAGTTTAAAGTCAAGAAATTCTGGTATATAGACGGGTGATGCAGCGTGGGTTATAATAGCTAAGTTGAGGAAGATAAAAGGCAATGTCGGCTCTTTATGTTGTGGCTACTCCTATTGGTAATTTGGAGGATATTTCCTTGCGTGCCCTTCGCACGTTGCGTGAGGTAAAACTTATTGCTGCTGAAGATACTCGTAAGACGAAGCGACTGCTTACGACTCATGATATTAGGACGCCGGTGACGAGTTACCATGAGCACAATAAGTGGACTAAATTGGACTACATTTTAAATTGTCTTGAAGGTGGAGATGTGGCTCTCGTTTCTAATGCTGGAACGCCAGGCATATCTGACCCCGGCTATGAACTAATCGTGGCGGCTAGCCAGCGGGGTATCCCGATTGTTCCTATCCCTGGGCCGTCTGTTGTTATTACGGCACTTGTTATTTCTGGGCTGCCTACGGATAAATTTGTCTATCTTGGCTTTTTACCTCATAAGACTAATGAGAGGCGGCGTCTCCTAGAATCCGTAGCTGACGAACAGGGTACTATTGTAGTCTTAGAATCTCCTCACCGCCTACTCGCTGCCCTGAACGATATACTACTTGTTCTTGGGGATAGAAAAGTAGCCGTTTGCCGTGAACTTACTAAGATTCATGAGGAGATTTACCGAGGGACTATAAGCCAGGCCATAGAGCGCTTCACCGAGCCAAGGGGAGAGTTTACCCTGGTTATTGAGGGCACGGGAGAGAAGGATAAGCCACAGTTGACAGAAGATATTGAGAGGCAGTTACATGAGTTGCGCTTATCAGGGGTGAAGGCTAAAGAAGCAACTGCCAGAATGGCAAAGGAAACAGGTTTGTCAAAGAAGGAGCTGTATCGCGCTTGGCTCAGATTATCTTAAGGTCTTGCTGAAGCTTGAGAGGAGATAAAAAAATGTGGCGAGGATCTGTATCTTTAGGAAATGTCCAGTGTAATGAATGTCATCGCACAATACCATATCTTGAGCGCTACTTAGCCATTGACGAAAAGGATAGCGAGAAGGGCAAAAAGGGTGGGACGTTGTACTATTGTGTCGATTGCTGCCTGAAGAAGGGCTATGCTCGCTATAGAGACGAAAAGGACGAACAGATACTTACCTTCTTCCCTGAGCCTACGGTTGGGCCGTGATGAGATATTAGCGGGCTTTGGCAGGAAATAAATTATGAGCGAGAGAATTTTTATTGGGGTGGCTTGGCCTTATGCTGATGGGCCATTGCATTTGGGGCAAATTGCTGGAGCATATCTACCACCTGACATATTTGCCCGCTACCACCGTACCAAGGGGAATGAGGTATTGATGGTATCGGGTTCAGACCAGCACGGCACACCAATAACCATCAAGGCTGAGCAGGAGGGAAAAAAGCCTAGTGAGATCGCAAACGATTATCATCAGCAGTTTCTTGACTCATGGCAGAAATTAGGTATTTCCTTTGATTTATTTACCACAACCGGTACTGCCAATCATGCTGAGGTAACACAAGATATCTTCCTCACCCTCCTTGATAGAGGCCATATTTACAGGGCTACCGTATCTCTACCCTTCTGTCCTCAATGCCAGCGCTTTTTGCCTGACCGTTATATTGAGGGCACCTGCCCACACTGTGGATTTTCCGGAACTCGGGGCGACCAGTGTGATGCCTGTGGCAAGCCACTAAACACCGCCGAACTGATTGACCCTCATTGTCGTTTGTGCGGTACCACCCCCCAGTTTAAGGACTCGGAACACTTCTTCTTAAAACTGAGTGCCTTTAGAGATAGGCTTTTAGCTTGGGTGAGGCAGCAGACCCATTGGAGGCGGAATGTCCTTAACTTCACAGTGCGCTATTTAGAGGAGGGACTAAAGGACAGGGCTATCACCCGTGATATAGACTGGGGAGTCCCGGTGCCGGTTAGTGGCTTTGGGGCTAAGCGTATCTATGTCTGGTTTGAGGCTGTTATCGGCTACTTATCGGCGGCTAAGGAGTGGGCTAAGTCTAGTGGCGATGAGGAAAAGTGGCGTTCCTTCTGGCAGGGAGAGGTAAAGAGCTATTATTTCATTGGCAAGGATAATATTCCCTTTCATACTATTATCTGGCCGGCGATGCTGATGGGCTACGATGACCTTAACCTGCCTTATGATGTTCCGGCTAACGAGTTCTTAACTATTGAGGGAAGGAAACTTTCTACAAGTCGCAACTGGGCAGTCTGGCTACCTGATTACCTGTCACGCTATGACCCTGACCCACTACGTTACCTGCTATCCGTAAATATGCCGGAGACAAGCGATACCGATTTTTCTTGGCGGGAGTTCATTCGCCGTAATAATGATGAGCTGGTGGCTACCTATGGCAACCTGGTTCACCGGGTGCTTACCTTTGTCTATCGTAGTTTCGATGGCTGTGTGCCTCACTACGATCAAATTGATGCTAGGGGTAAGGCATTGGAAAGCACTGCTTATGCGCTCCTTAATGACGTAGGTAAGCTTCTCTCTGATTGCCATTTTAAGCAAGCAATAATGGAGGCTATGTCTTTAGCCCACGAGACAAACCGTTACCTCGACGAGAAGTCACCATGGAAGGTAATCAAAGATGACCCACAGGCTGCAGCCAACTATCTGTACGTGGCTCTTGAGGTAATTTCCTGCCTTAAAACGATGCTTTATCCCTTCCTGCCCTTCAGTTCCCAAAAGCTACACGAGTACCTCGGCTTTAAAGGAAATGTGGAAGATGACGGCTGGCAGCTACATTTGCCATCACCAGGGCAAGAATTACTTCCCCCCGAACCCCTGTTTTCTAAGTTGGATGAGGGGTTGGTAGAAGAAGAGACTAACCGATTAGGGCATGGCTAATTACTAGCAGAGCCGCCTCTAATCAGGTGTGGCTGGGGCTTGTTTCGGGAGTAGTTGAGGCATAGTTTGGGCTTTTTTAGCCCTACGCTTGGTTTTGGCTTTGTTCGCAGCCTTTACTGTTTCAGGAGCAGGTGTGACCGTGGCTTCTGGAGCAGGTTTGGGGGCGGTCTCATTAAATAGTGCCTCTAGTGCTTCGCCCTCTAAGGTCTCTTGAGCAATCAGCTTCTCTGCGATTTGGATTAATTTCGGCTTATTTTCGGTTAGAATCCTCTTGGCTACTTGATGAGCATTTCGGATAATCTTGTTGACTTCTTCATCAATTGCATCGGCTATCTTGTCGCCATAGTCTTTTTGTTCAGAAATTTCACGGCCGAGGAAGACCATCTCTTGTTTATCACCAAAGGTTCTTGGGCCCAGCCTATCACTCATTCCAAAATCAGTTACCATCTTGCGAGCAAGTCCGGTCGCCCGCTTAATGTCATCTTGAGCCCCGGTCGTTATTTCACTTAAGATTAATTCTTCGGCGGCACGACCGCTAAGCAGGACTGCTAGCTCATCATTGAATTTAGGGCGAGACCACATGTACCTGTCTTCGCGTAGTGGTGTGGTATAACCAAGCCCCCTGCCCCGAGGTATTATAGTGACTTTGCGTGGCGGGTCAGCATTAGGCAAAATTTTAGCAACAAGGACATGTCCTGCCTCATGATAGGCGGTAATTTCCTTTTCCTTGGGGCTTATCTTCAGGCTTCTCCTTTCCGGGCCAGCGATCACCCGGTCTATGGATTCTTCAAGCTCCGGCATCTCAATAGCTTTGTGATTGCGTCTGGCAGCTAGAATAGCTGCCTCATTGACCAGGTTGGCCAGGTCAGCCCCGCTGAAACCAGCTGTCTGTTTAGCCAGTATCTCTAGATTAACTGATTCATCAAGTGGCTTGCCGTTGGAATGAACTTTGAGGATTGCAGTCCGACCGGTAACATCAGGTAGGTCAAGGACTACTCGTCGGTCAAAACGGCCGGGGCGAAGTAGAGCCGGGTCAAGTATATCAGGTCGGTTAGTAGCCGCCAGAATAATCACACTGGTATTGGTATCAAAGCCATCCATCTCGGTTAGAATCTGATTAAGTGTTTGCTCTCTTTCATCATGGCTGCCGCCTAACCCGGCGCCTCGATGGCGACCCACGGCATCAATCTCATCGATAAAGATAATACACGGGGTATTGCGTTTAGCCTGGTCAAAGAGGTCGCGTACCCTGGAGGCACCGACACCAACAAACATCTCAACAAATTCACTGCCACTGATAGAGAAGAAGGGTACATCGGCTTCACCAGCTACTGCCCGCGCCAGTAATGTCTTGCCTGTGCCTGGTGGACCTACTAACAATACGCCCTTCGGGATGCGTGCTCCGAGGCTTTGGAACTTCTCACGTGACTTGAGGAAATCTACTACTTCAAGCAATTCTTGCTTGGCCTCGTCTACCCCAGCCACATCGCTAAAGGTTACTGTGGTTTTATTGGCTGGGAACAGTCGGGCTCGGCTGCGACCGAAACCCATAGCCTGGGCGTTAGCCCCTTGTGCCCTGCGGAACAGGTAGAACAACAAGCCGCCAATGAATATGATGGGGAGTAAGGTAAATAGTATGCTACCCCACTCAAATCCTGATGCTTTTACCTCAACTTTTACTGGGGGGCCAAGTTTGAGCCCTTCGATATCATATATATTGGCGTTGCTTTCCTTAATGGTCGTTATTGTGCCACTGGTGGTAATCTCTCGGCCATCAATAGTGGTAACGGTGACCTCTCCAACAGGAGTAATGAGTAGCTCATCACCATCTACCACGATCTTCTCTATTTCATTATTTTGTGACATCACTATAGCTTCGCTTAAAGCGATTTCAGTCGGCTTTTGAAGCGTAGAGAAGAGAAAGGTAGCAAAAACTACTATAGCAATTAGAAGAAGTATAAATATTAAGCTTTTACGCCGAAACATCAGTTTCGTCCTCCACACCAGTAGTAATTAAATCCCAACTTAAGCTGCTTATATTATACCAGAAATGGTAGTGAATAGGAAAAATAGAAATTTAGGGATTGGTTATAAATCTACTTTGAGCAAGGTATTGTAGGTTGTTTGTAGAAGCAAGGCATCCTCTTCCAGGTTTGGACTTTCACAGATAACCAGACCCTTGATATTGTAGTCCCTTAATGCGGTGAGAAGTTCAACATACTGGAAATCCGACTCTTTTAGATTCAGGTGTTTTGTTTCCCCCTTTTTACCATAGGCAATACCGGAAACATGGATGTGCATATTATTCAGAGCGACTCTGCCCAACCGCTCTTTGATTCGTAGCAGAATAGAAACGAACTCCTGGTAAGAGTTGAATGTGTCAGTTCTGGCATGATAGTGAGCAAAGTCTATACACGGAGCTACCCCTTCTATCTCGGTGGATAGGTTAAGTATTTCTTCTAAAGTGCCAAACTGGGTGGGCTTGCCCATAAGTTCTGGTCTAATCCACACCTGATTTTTTTCTTTTCTCAGTTGGTTTAGCGTTTCCTCTAGGTATTTCTTTACCGTATTGTAGGCTTTATCGGGTGAGTCACCGAGGTAGAAAGCAGTGTGGAGAACAACGCTTTCAGCTCCACACAGAGCGGCAATACGGGCTGTCTGTAGTAGTCGCTCCTGGCTATTCCTTATCTTTTCCGGCTCATGGGCGTTAAAATTGATAAAGTAAGGGGCGTGAGCTGATAGCTTTACCTGTTCCCTGATAGCTGTGTCAGCAACTAGGCGAGCACCGTCTTCACCCATCCTTACCCCTTGGACAAATTCTATCTCCATGCAGCCCAACCCGAGCTCGGCAACGCGTTTAATTCCATCTACAGTGGTTTTGGTCTTAGAGCTGTGAGGGATGCCGCCAGACCCGAAAAGAAGCTCTGCCATCTATTCCTACCCCTCTAATTTCCCCGATTAGTTTACATATAGTATAGCACAAAGCTAAGCAGGTAATAAGAACAAATTCGGAAAGCATCCTCTGTGCTCAGGACTTAGAATTACTCTGATTATGATATAATATTGCTAAATAGGCTGTTATACGCTACTGCTGTTGTAAATTTTAGGAGGGTGGAGATAAGCGCTAAGGAAAATATTGAGCTGCTGATAAGTACCTTGAGGTTGCACCTTGATGTGGTTGGGTCTGATGTAGCTCGAGCGGGAGCAGCAAGGGCTCTTGGAGACAGGGGAAGTAAAAGAGGGGTAGGCCCCCTTATTGAGGCACTAGACGATGAATATAGGATTGTCCGAGGGGAGGCAGCAATAGCTCTCGGGAAGATAAGGGATAAGAGAGGGGTAGAACCCCTTATCCGGTCTCTGAAGGATGTAGAGGAGCACGTTCGAGGGTTGGCAGCAATAGCTCTTGGGAAAATAGGGGATGCCGGGGCAGTAGAACCCCTTATTGAGACGCTAGAGGATGTAGATTGGCTTGTCCGAGGGAGGGCAGCATATGGTCTTGGGAAGATGGGGGATGCCAGGGCAGTAGAACCCCTCATTAAGGCGCTAGAGGATGTAAATGAGGTTGCTAGATGGAACGCGGCAGGTGCTCTTGGAGAGATAAAAGATGCAAGGGCGGTAGAGCCTCTTACTCAGGCTCTGGAGGATGTAGATGAAGAGGTTCGAGAGGCTGCAAAAGAGGCTTTAGAGAAGATAAAGGCAAAGGAAAGCTAAAATATGGTGTACGGAGGCTAAATTCTGGAAGCGATAGAAGTGGCACGCAGGGTGGTTGAGGCGGCTAGTGATAAGCAGGCTATTGATATTGTGCTGCTAGATGCCCGGGGGGTATGTAGCTTTGCTGATTATTTTGTGATATGCACCGGTGATAGCGAGAGGCAGATTAAGACTATTTATGAAGAGATTGAGCATATATTAAAAAAGGAAGGTGTGCTACCCCATCATCGTGAGGGTACGATAGATTCAGGATGGTTCCTTCTTGATTTTGGTGATGTTATCGTCCATATTTTTGCTCCCGCTGAGCGGGAATATTACCAACTGGATGAGCTGTGGAGCCAGGCTGTCCCAGTGGTTAGGATTCAGTAACCTAAGATTTCTTCCTTAGTAAAAAATAGCTTGATTTCCTCCTCGGCAGTCTCAATTGAGTCAGAGCCGTGGACGGTATTATGTTCAATATCTAAGCCGAAGTCGCCCCTGATAGTTCCTGCCTTAGCTTTGGCTGGATCAGTTGCTCCCATTGTTTCTCTGATTGCCTCCACCGCCTTTTTACCCTCAAACACAGCGGCAATTATCGGTGCCGAGGTAATATAGTTGACTAAACTATCAAAGAAAGGCTTATTTTTGTGGATGGCATAGTGTCGTTTGGCTAATGCTTCATCCAGTTGAAGCATCTTAAGCGCCACTAGCTTAAGCCCCCGACTCTCCAGGTGAGTGATAATAGTGCCAGCTAACCCCCTTTGCATGGCATCAGGCTTGATAAGAACTAGAGACCTTTCCATGTTTAAGTCCCATTATTTTTCAATTGCACTTTAGTTCTTGTTATTAGAGGTTTCATTAGACCTACCACAGTTATGACTACATTTCCCTTTTTGTGCCCTTTTTCGACATACCTGTGGGCCTCGGCAATTTGTTCCAACGGATAGCGTCTATCTATGACCGATTTTAACTTTCCCGCCTCAATAAGCTCTCTGAGGAAAATTAAATTTTCAGTGTTTTCGCTTGATAACCCAAATTTTACTTTCTTGCTGTTTGTCATTGAAGTCCACGGCGCTCGAACCATCTGTGACAGCCCAGGCTTACACATAAGATAGATTCCTATTTTCTTTAGCGATCTTACACAACCTGAAAACGAACTCTTGCCTACCGTGTCAAAAATAATATCGTAGGTCTCACCGCTTCTGCTAAAATCCTCTTGAGTGTAATCAATTACCTTATCAGCTCCCAGAGATTTCACCAACTCTAAATTCGTGGTGCTGCATACTCCGGTAACTTCTGCCCCGAAGTACTTGGCAAGCTGTACCGCAAAAGTACCTACACTTCCAGAAGCGCCATAGATAAGGACTTTTTGTCCGCTCTGAATATTTCCCTTATCTCTAAGGAAAGACAATGCTGCAAGCCCCCCAACAGGAACAGCGGCGGCTTCCTCATAGGTCATATTGGCTGGTTTTATTGCCAGCGTCCCGTCCTCAGGCATACATCTGTACTCGGTATAAGTACCTGAACTCATCCCGGTAGATGCAAAAACCTGATCACCTTCTTTAAACAGCTTTACATCTTTGCCTACTGCTTCAATTTCCCCGGCTAACTCATGCCCCATTATTTTATTCCTTGGTTTTCTGAGACCCGCCAATATTCGCATGGGGAGCCACAAAAAGAAAGGGAATTTGAAACTTCGAATTTCACAGTCCGCTGGTGCTACTGTTGATGCAAATATTTTGATGAGTACTTCATTGTCCTTGGGAGTAGTTTTTTCTACCTCTTTGAGCTGAAGAACTTCCGGTGGTCCGTATCTCTCATATACAATCGCTTTCATATTATCCTTCTTCTAACCGGGATTTCTATATTTCAAAGATGTGATAATGTTAGTCTTGTTCTTACTGGATGTCAAGGCACCGAGTAGCCTGTTGTCAGTTCAATTGATATCTACGGCTAGATTGTCAGTTTATCCCCGTTCTAAATTATGTCTTTTCAACGAACTATTTATTATCGGTGTTTTGGTTTAGTAATCGCTGGTCGCCTGAGATATAGTGGCTGTAAAGTAGCCAGGTCATCATAATTACCTGCTTTCAGCCGTTGTTGCCCCAGCTCAGCTAGAAAACTGGCTCGCCGCAATCTAGCCGCTGAAGTTGATATTATTGCTCTTTGCTTAAGCTGCTTTCTTAGCCGGGTGGCGATAAATGGTATGAATTCACCGCAAAATATGGTTTTGGTAGTTATCTGTGAACATAATGCTTCGACAGTGGTTATATGCTCGGCAGTGAGCTGACGCCACCTATTACCTTTTTTCTGATATATGGCAGTGGCAATCTCTTCCCTACCGGCATTAAATATCGGGCAGATAGGCAAACCAGTCTCAGCATGCTGGTAAGCTTCTACTTCTAGAGTACTGATACCAACTATTGGGACTCCCAGACTAAAAGCTAACCCCTTTGCCGTGCTGACTCCAACTCGTAATCCATTGAAGCTCCCCGGCCCTCTGGCTACGATAATGCAACTGACCGATTGAAGGCTTAACTTATTCTGATTTAGTAGATGGGTCAGGCGAGGTAGTAGCTCAATAGTATGGTTTTGTTCACAGCGCCAGGTTAATTCGACCAGCACTTCTCCGTCTTGGACGAGGGCCAAGCTAGCCGTAGTTGTTGAGGTATCTATGGCCAGTTGCATTAGCTATTCAGCCCTTTCCTTGAGTTGGGCTAGTATCTCTGAATAACGTTTGCCGCTGGGTTTAATTTGAAAACTACGCTCAGTATCAGAAAGATAGCTTATTTGAATCAGGAGGTGCTCTGTTGGCAGCGCACTTAATCCCTTTTCGGCCCATTCCACTACACAAACACCATTACCATATAGATATTCATCCAAGCCCAATTCCTCAATTTCTTCTATGTGGTCAAGCCGATACAGGTCTATATGATATAAAGGCAGCCTGCCGTAAAGTTCCCTCATGATGACAAAGGAGGGGCTTAGCGTGTATTCTTTAATATTTAGCCCCCAAGCAATACCCTGGGTGAGGCAGGTCTTACCTGTCCCCAAGCTGCCAACGAGGAGGAAAATATCGCCAAGTAGGGCTAACTTGCCGATACGGACTCCGAACCTCTGGGTCTGCTCCGGACTGCGACTAATTAGCTCAAAGCAGTTCATAGCTATTCTGTCTGGTGAATTTAGAGACTGACTTGGCTTCATCTTAAAGTAAAATGCTCCCATCCCACCTTAGTCAGATTAAAGGGATTCCCTTTGCTATCAACCAAGGTTACTGCGCCTATCTTATCAGCTACAACTTCACCGATTACTGTCACCGGGCGGGAGGTTGCTGTTCTTACTTTATCAACGACCTGAGCGCTTCCGGTAAATAGCAATTCATAGTCCTCGCCACCGGATAGGGCTAGCTCAAGCGCCCTATCACCGAAGTTAGTCTTAACTGTGGGCAGGATAGGCACACGGTCAACTTCTATTCGGGCGCTAACCTGGCTGGCTTTACATATATGGTCCAGGTCGGAAATAAGCCCATCGCTAATATCTATAGCTGTTTTCACCCCTTGTTCTACCAGTAGTTGTCCTTCAGCTATTCGGGGGTAGGGGCGAAGGAAAGCTTCTTTTAAGCAAGCAGTAGCTTCAGGGGAGAATTGAAGTTGCTTACTAAGCGTCTCTGCCCCAGCGGCGGCAGCACCTAAATAACCAGTAACAGCTACTTTCTCACCAGGCTTAGCTGCTGAGCGGCTGAGTACATGTTTATCCTGACTTTTGGTGCTGCCAAGAATAGTAATGCTAATAGTGACCAGAGGTGCACTACTTGTATCGCCACCGACTATAGCTACTTCAAACTGCTTTGCCAGTTCAATTATTCCTTTGTAGAGGGCAATAACCTCTTCTACTTCGGTAGAGTCGGGTAAGGCTAATGATACCAATGCATACCTAGGCAAGCCGCCCATAGCGGCAATATCACTCAGGTTGACTGCCAGTGCTTTCCAACCCAGCTCTTCCCAGGAAATTATATCCAAGGAAAAGTGTACACCTTGAATAAGAGAATCAACAGTAGCTAGTTGAATTGAGGCATCGCCGTGCCAGGCAGCTGCGTCATCACCAATACCGATTAGAAGTTGATTATTGGGCGAAGTACCAACCGTTTTAGCCAGGAGGTCAATCAGCCCGAATTCCCCCAGTTCCGAGAGCTTCATAGTGGGATTATAGCATGCCTGTATTCGAGCCACAAAAGTTAGATTTGAAAAGGTCGTCCATTTGCGTTATAAATATGTTGGAGCTTAAACTAAAGGGTGATGATGAAACCTGGAGTTCTGGTTAAGTATAGAGACTTCCTTCCGATTACCTCTAATACGCCGCTGTTTTCCTTGGGAGAGGGAGACACCCCTCTGGTCAGGTGCAGCCAGTTGGAGAAAGTAACCGGTTGCGGGGAACTGTACTTCAAGCTAGAGGGATGTAATCCTACCGGCTCATTTAAGGACAGGGGAATGGTGGTCGCTGTAGCTAAAGCATTGGAGGCAAGCAGCAGGGCGATAATATGTGCCTCAACTGGCAATACCAGTGCCTCAGCTGCAGCTTATGCTGCTTACTGTGGGCTTACCGCTATTATTATCGTGCCCAAAGGTAAGATTGCGCTGGGTAAACTGGCTCAAGCTATTGTCTATGGAGCTAAAATAGTCACTATTGATGGAAATTTTGACCAGGCTCTGAATATAGTGCGAAGCCTAACTGAGAAGCACCCAGTTACTCTAGTAAACTCGGTTAATCCCCACCGGATAGAGGGACAAAAAACGGCTGCTTTTGAGATTGTTGATGCTTTAGGTGAGGCTCCTGACTATCTTTTTATCCCGGTAGGTAATGCCGGTAATATCACCGCCTACTGGAAGGGTTTTGTGGAATACTTTCAAGTAGGTAGAGCTAAGAAGAAACCTAGAATGATGGGCTTTCAAGCCGAGGGTGCTGCCCCTATTGTTCGGGATCATGTTATTGAAGAGCCGGAGACGGTTGCCTCAGCGATACGAATCGGCAATCCAGCTAGCTGGCAAAAGGCTGTTGCCGCTCGTGATGAGTCTGAAGGCATTATTGATATGGTCAGTGATGAAGAGATTATGGCGGCTCATCGGCTTCTGGCCACTAAAGGAGGGGTCTTTGGTGAACCAGCTTCAGCAGCTTCCTTAGCCGGGCTCATTAAGCTTTCTCAAAAAGGGATGAACCTTTCGCAAAAGAGGGTGGTTTGTGTGGTAACCGGTACCGGATTGAAGGATACCGATACCGTTCTGAAAAGTGCCGAGCCCTTTCTTGAGCTTCCGGTTGATTTAGGCGCTGTGGAGAAGGCTTTAGGCTGGGGTTAGCAGTACCTCACATTAGGTCATTCAGATATAATTAGACAAGAACGAGCAACAATATCAATCTGAGGCGTATGGCTAATGAAATTGAAACATTTACACTATGGCTGGGTTACGGTTATTATCGCTACCTGTCTCTTCGCTGTACAAGGAATTGTAGTTTACACTTTTGGCGTATTTTTAATCCCGTTGGCAACAGCCTTTACCTGGGACAGGGGAGTCTTATCAGGTGCTGTTTCAGTGGCTTGGTTAGTATCTGGACTTCTGGCTATCCTTAGCGGAAGATTAAGTGATAGATATGGTCCCCGTGTCTTGGTTACTATTAGTGGACTGCTAGTCGGAGCAGGATTTTTATTAATGTCACAGATTAACTCATTATGGCAAGTATATTTAGCCCGGGGATTTCTTATGGGGGTTGGTGGCGCTTGTGTTTTCATTCCTATTATGTCTACCATACCCAGGTGGTTTGCCAGTAAGAGAGGGATAGCTATTGGAATTGTTTCTGCTGGGTTCGGCTTAGGTGGGATGTTTGCGCCACCCTTAGCTCAATGGCTTATATCTGGCTATGGTTGGCGCCAAGCCTTTCTTATTCTGGGCTTAATAGTCTTAGCCATCAATGTCCCCTTGGCGCAATTTATGAAACACAGCCCCCAACGGATGGGACTCAAGCCGTATGGGGAGGCTGAACCAACAGAAACTAAACAACCCTCAGCTATAGAGGGGGTTTCTTTTAAACAAGCAATTAAAACCAGCCGCCTTTGGCTCTTTAGTGTAATACTAGCCGGCTTCTGGTTTTGTATGCAAGTGATAATTGTTCATCTTGCCCCTTACGCTACTGATATCGGAATTCCAGCGGCAATAGCCGCCAGTATGCTAGCTGTTATTGGTGGGTGTAGTGTTATCGGGCGGCTCTTCATGGGCTTTATCTCCGACAGGGTAAGCAGTAGGGTAGCCTTGATTGCCTGTGTTACCGCTGCAACATTAGCTCTAATATGGCTTACATTTGCTAAAGAAATCTGGATGTTCTATATATTTGCTGTGGTCTTTGGCATTGCCTATGGGGCTATAGTTCCACTAGAAATAACCTTACCGGTGAAATTATTTGGTCTTCGCTCTTTAGGGGCGATACTTGGGGGCATCATGTTTATTAGTACTATTGGTGGAGCTTTAGGGGCGCCTGTAGCTGGAAGTATCTTTGATGCAAAGGGAAGTTACGATTTAGCTTTACTAGCCAGTGTAATAGTTAGTGCGCTGGCTCTCATCCTTAGTCTGATTTTATTGCGTTCCAAGGAGACGTAGTGTCCTGTTGACCAAAACAAGGTATCCTAAAGAGCGTATCATACGCCTATAATTATGTTGTAATAACGTTAAAGGAGGATTAAAGTGTTCAACGAGGCTCAAATTATAAAAGCAGTAGCTTCTATCATTAAAGCTATTGGGGAAGACCCAAAAAGAGAAGGCTTGGTGGATACCCCCAAGCGTGTGGCAGAGATGTATGCCGAGCTTTTTATGGGACTTGGTAAGGACCCGAAGGATGAACTAACGGCAAGTTATGAAGAAGGACACCGGGAAATGGTAATTGTGAGGGATATCCCCTTTTATTCTATGTGTGAGCATCACCTTTTGCCGTTTTGCGGCACAGTTCATATAGGCTATGTCCCAGATGTTAGCGGGCGTATTGTTGGTATCAGCAAATTAGCCAGAGTGGTAGAAATCATTGCTAGGCGTCCTCAGATTCAGGAGAGAATGACTACTCAAATTGCTGATACCATTGTTGATGGAATTAAGCCTGATGGGGTAGGGGTAGTTGTTCAGGCTGAACATCAGTGTATGATTATGCGTGGTATCAAGAAACCAGGAAGCTCTATTATTACCTCGGCTCTGAGGGGCACCTTCCGCAGTAAAGTAAAAACTAGGAACGAATTTTTCTCTCTATTAGAGGGTAGATAGGCTTATTATCTTTTTTAATCACCCTTGAAGTAGGCAAAGCGCCTTGTTAAAAGCCGCTTGGTTACTGGTAACCACCGGTAGGCCGAAAGCTGCTTTCAATTGGGGGATAGCTTCCATGGCTCGGAAATTGGTGCAGGAAAAGAAGAGGCAATCGGGATTTAGCCCTTGAATCTTCTCTTTAGTGAATTGGACGATTTGGTCCACACCTACCTGTGCGATGGCGAAGTTCTCGGAGATTCCTAAGCCAAAGATACCAATGGCCTCCAGCCCTGACGCTTCAATACTGCTCTTGATGCGCTGATTGAGTTCGTCCACGTATGGGGTAAGGATGAGCACCTTCTTTGCCTCTGTTGCGACTAAGGCCTCATTAACGGATTCGATGACACTGACCACGGGGGATGTGGTCACAGCGGATATCTCGGCGCACATCTTCCGGGCGTAGTCACGCCCACGTAAGGCACCACCGGAGGTGCAACCAAAGACCACTACATGGGGACGCACCGTGCTTAAGTCCTTGGCTGCCGGAAGAGTAAACTCATCAAGCATGCGCTCCTCACCGGCGACGGTGGTCTCCTCCATATACATTCGTGCCGTGTGCAGGCTGACATTTTGGGGCAGATGGCGGTAGAAATCGGGCTCCATCACGGAGTTAGAAGAGGGCACAATAAGCCCCATGCGCTGCTGCTCTTTGGCAATCATATTGAGTTCCTTTCCAGTTTAGGCAAAGCTCTCTCCACCTTTTCTAAAGTCCCAGAAGCTTTCTGGGGTTAGTCTTAATGAGCCGCTCCACATCCTTCTCTGGCATGCCCTTCTCATAAAGGCACTGGGCATAGATACGCAAGCCCTCATTGGG
The DNA here is from genome assembly GCA_030619865.1 of Dehalococcoidia bacterium. Taxonomy (GTDB): domain Bacteria; phylum Chloroflexota; class Dehalococcoidia; order Dehalococcoidales; family JAUXAP01; genus JAUXAP01. The sequence continues at coordinate 39,713 of JAUXAP010000005.1, forward strand.
CATCGGGTTATGACGCTGACCACCATCGCTACTAATGACGCAATTATTTACCCCTAGAGCCTCGATGGTCTCCTTTACTCTGTCTATTGTGGTGTAAGCCCACATGGGTGAGACAGTGCAATAGACGAACTCGGGCATAGCGCCCAAAGAGAACATTTCTTTAAGGAAGTCTAGATCTTCCGCGCCCACTGGGACACAGAAAAAGGGATGGGTAATCAGTATCTTTTTAACTCCCCGCTTGCGGGCTTCAGTCACGAGGAGGCGGATTTCGGGCACAGAAAGGTGAGCGGTACCCAGGATAGTATTATACTGGGCAATGAGTTCCAGTACCTCAATAGCTTCAGGAATAAGTTTGCCATTCTTAAGTACAGTAATACCTGCCTTGGTCTTTTTGCTTCCGCTTACCTGCACATCATAGACACCGGTGGAACCGTGCACTTCGGCATGGTGCGCCGAGTCAATAGTAGGCATCCAAACCTCCTTGGCTCCAATCCGCAGCGCCGCTTCCACTGCTGAGGGATTGATGCCTCCCACATAAGAATTTAGCACAATACCGCCGAAAATCTTGAGCTCCGGAAACTCGCTCTGCAAGAGATAAGCACGGCTGGCTGTGCTCTCATGGTGACATTTGAACATGATGGCGGCTATACCTGCCTCAGCTGCAGACTGAGCAATGGTTCGGTCATCCCCAATACGGGGGAAGAGGCAGGGGTGGGTGTGGATGTGAAGGTCAATGGCACCATGTATATCTATCAAACTAGGCATATCTTACTCCTTTCTTATTCCTTATTTTAGGGAGAGGGCTTGGCGTGGGCACGTCTCCACGCAGAGGCCACAGCCATCACAGTTTTCCGGTCTGGTATTAAGATGTCCTTGCCTATCGGTGTAGAGGGCATCGTAGAAGCAGACCTTAAGACATAGACCACAGTCGTCACACTTTTCCTGTTCTAAAATCACATGCTTCGGAGGGCAGGCTGCATATTCTTGGATAGTGGTGATATGGGGAAGGGTGATGCCCCGAAAGTCCTCAATAGAATTATACCCTTTGCGCTCCATAAACTGGCTAAGTCCGCTTACTAACTTGTCCAGGACTTCATAGCCATCCCACATGACAGCAGTAACGGTTTGTACCGTAGTCGCTCCCAGCATGATGTATTCCACTATGTCCTCCCAACTGCGCACTCCACCTACGGCCGAAATAGGAATGTCTACCGCCCGGGCTACCTCGGAAACGAAGCGCTGGATGATAGGCTTAATAGCTGGACCGGTATAGCCACCATAGGCTGGAAGGTAAGGTTTCCCCGTTTCTATATCTACCCCGGCCAGGGACTTTACCGAGTTGGATATAGTGAGAAAGTCAGCTCCGGCATCTTTAGCCGCCTGGGCGATGGGTACCATGTCGGAGACATTGGGAGTCATCTTCACTCCCACTGGCAGACTGGTTGCCTCCTTTACTGCCCTGGTCTGAGTAACCACTATTTCGATATTTTGCTCTACCATATTTTGACCCACATGGGCATCAGACACAGGGCAGGAGACATTGAGTTCAAACATATCAACAAGGCCAGTGGCTTCCACTCTCTTGGCAAGTGCTACAGTCTCTTCTGGGGCACCCTCGGCTACGATGCTGGCAATTACTTTGGCTCCTCCCTCAGCGGCGATGGCTAGCTCTCGGTCGAGCCATTCTTCGAGGGGCATGGTGGAATAGAGCTCTGTATTTACCATGCCGAAAGGGCGCCTTCTGCCGTGGCGGACGAAATGCAGGCGTCCGCAGCGAGGATGCTGGCTCAAGAGAGCTGGCGTGGTGATGGTCTTGGGAATTATAGCCCCCGCTCCAGCCAGCCCTCCCTTTTTTGAAGCTTCACCATCCCGGCTGGGGGTCGCTGACCCCAAAATAATGGGGTTACGTAACTTTACTCCGGCAAAGCTTACCTCTAGTCTGTCAGTCATATTTCCTTCTTGGTGCCAAAGTCACACTGCATATTTGGCAATAACCTTTCTGTCCAGTTCAATCCCGAGCCCTGGTCTTTGAGGCGCGTTAATGTAGCCATCCTTCACCTCAAAACGGGAACCAGCTACCTCGTTAATATGTGTGTTCAATTTGGGAAGGGTCTCAGCGATCAAGGCATTAGGCACCGAGGCAAGTAGATGCACTGAGATGTGTGGTATGCCATGCGGTGCGAAATATATATGATGAGCGTCTGCCATCCCGGCGATTTTCCTGGATTCAGTAAACCCACCAGCTATCCCCACATCGGACTGGATTATATCCACAGCCCTGCTCTCTATTAGTTCCCTGCATCCCCAACGGGTAAACTCATTCTCGCCGGAGGCAATTGGCACCCAGGTTGCCGCACGCAATTCCTGGTGCCCCCTGATATCGTCCGGCTGCACCGGCTCTTCGAACCAGAATGGATTAAATTGTTCCATACTCTTGATAAAATGCCTAGCTTCAGATGAGGTAAAACCGTTGTTAGCATCCAGCATAAGGTCTATATCATCTCCAATTGCCTCTCTCACCGCTTTTACCCGCTCTATGTCTTCTTTCAGACTGACCCTGCCGATTTTCATCTTAACTGCTGGATATCCCATACTAACGAAGCCGCACATCTCGTCTACTAGCTCTTTAACCCCCTCACCCTCCACATAGTAGCCACCACTGGCATAGGCTCGAATCTTGTCGCGGAATCCCCCGAGGATTTTCCAGACCGGCTTTTCAACTGCTTTGCCTATGATGTCCCATACGGCGATGTCGATGGCACTAATAGCGCGGAAGAGGTCGCCTTTGGCTACAGGCTTTCGCCATGACCGGTACATCTTATGCCATATCCTCTCTACATCAAAGGGGTCTTCACCGCAGATAACATCCTTGAGGGGACCCTCGGCATGCATAGCACTGGCTCGACCGCTAGCAATGCTCACGCCCGTTATGCCTTCGTTGGTGGAGACCTCCACTACAGATACAATTCGCGAAGTGTAGGTCAATATGGCATTAGATATTGCTTTGGGTCTGTTACCGAAATCTAAAATTGTCGTTTTTACGTTGGTGATTTTCATCTTCTCTCCTTTACTTGTAAGAAAGTTTGGTTAGCACATCAAAGAACTGACATTTCTTCATGTAACCTCGCTAGCTCATAGTATATCACCCCTGAAGTCGTTTATTCCCCCATAATCTGCACTATAATTTGTCTTGACCGGGGTCGGTTGTCAAAATCCACCAAGACTATCTGCTGCCAGGTACCCAGAGTCAGCTTCTTGTCATTGAAAGGAACTACTAAAGAGACACCCAGGAGTGAGGCACGGACGTGAGAGTATCCATTGCCATCACCCCAGCGGCGGTCATGGTCATAGGTAATATTCTGAGGAATATTACGCTCCCACATACCCTGGAAGTCAGAGAGTAAACCGGACTCAAATTCGATAGTAGTTATCCCGGCCGTTGAGCCGGCGACAAACAAGGTAGCCGTTCCACTATTTATATCTGCCGCAGCCACCTGTTGTTCTACCTGGGGTGTAATGTCAGTAATATCACACTGTCCTTTAGTTTGAAGGCTGATTTTCTTAGTGACTACCATAGCAAACCTCCTAATTGTGCTGCATATATTATAAGGAACGGTGACCAGAATTAAAAATGTGGAGATTAACAGTGCAATTGAGTTAAAATGATATTAAGATGTTAATAAGCTCAATCAACAAGGAATTGGCTGATTTTTTAAAAAGGAGGTTGAACAATGAACCCAGCCGTGGAATCTCTGAAAAAGCGGGGTGCCATTTATGAGAGGCTAGGAGTTAAACCAATTATTAATGCGGTGGGTACGTGGACAGACTACAGCGGCTCGACTATGGAGCCTGAAGTGGTACAGGCTATGGTAGAGGCCAGCCGTGTGATGGTCAGGATGCGGGACCTTAACGAACGCGCAGGAGAGCTAATAGCGAAATATACGCACGCTGAGGCAGGCTTGGTTACTGCCGGTGCAACAGACGCGATGTTACTCCAGGCGGCGGCGTGCATAGCTGGGAAAGACTTGGCAAAGATTAAGCAGCTTCCCGACACCGAAGGCATGAAGAACGAAATAATCATCAATTGGAACCATAACGTTTCTTTTGAGCGTGCTTGGCGTGCGGCAGGTGCTAAGCTAGTCTGGGTCGGCTCGAGTGCCAGTGGTGCCCGCAATGAAAAAAGCTGGCAAGTCGAGGCAGCGATAAACGATAGAAGTGCAGCTCTAGCGTTTATCGCCACCAGGGCATGTCCCGATTCGTTTGAGTGGCTAGACGAAATGGTGAAGATAGCACGGCGCCATGGTCTACCGATGATAGTGGACGCGGCGGCAATGCTGCCACCGGTGGAGAATCTCTGGAGATTTATCGACCATGGGGCTGACATGGTAGCCTTCAGTGGTGGAAAAGCAATAAGGGGTCCTCAATCTACAGGGATTTTGTGTGGTCGGCGAGACCTGATAGAAGCGGCGGCTCTCAATCATAGTCCCAATTCTATAGCAATCGGTCGAACGGCGAAGGTATGTAAGGAGGAGATTGCTGGTTTGATGGTGGCACTCGAGCGTTATATAAAGCGTGACCATATAGCAGACCAGCGTAGGTGGCGTGAACGGTGCAACACGATAGCGACTGTGATAATGGACATCCGTGGAGTCAAGACAGCGATACTACAGGATGATTGGACTCGCCCCGTTCCGGAGCTAGGTATCCACCTCACTAGTGACTGGGCAGGACCGTCTCCGGACGAGATTGTCGATATCATGGCCAAAGGCGACCCTCCAATTTGCATCAGGAAGAGTCGGTGGTGGGGAGAACAATTGTTTATTAACCCGCATGGACTTGCGGAGGGCGAAGCTGAATTAGTGGGGCAGCGGCTATGCGCTGCCATGATGGGGAAATAACGCGATAGAAGAAACTGAGCAGTATGCCCGATTACCCCTAAGGCTCCAATCATGAGAGGAAGCAGCCACAATTAAGCTGATATGTGGCTGCTCATTTAGCATCCTGGTTTCTCTTGGCAAGACCGGCTATCTTGAGTGCATTTATTTTGGCTTTACTTCTTGTAGTTGAATCCATCTACGCCCATCGGCATCGGAAATTCGGCCAAGTGTCCTGCCACTTTTGGGATTGTAATCTGGGGTAGATACGTATGTTACGCCCTTTTTTCTCAGCTCTTCACTCTCTTTGTGTACATCTTCCACCTCAAAGGCGACATGACAGAGATATGGCCATCCCTTCACCGGTGCCTCTACTTCTTTCAGTTTATCGCTTACTTTGACAAAGTCAAAGAGCAAATCACCAGCGGGCGACATTAGCCCGACTGATGGTCGCCCTGGACGCTCGGCAAGGAGCTGAGGCTTAAATCCCAGTTTTTCGGTAAAGTATTTAACTGTTCCTTCTAAGTCGTCAACAGCAAAATGTAAGTGATTAACTTTTCCCAGAGCCATATTACACCTCCAATATAATATTATGTGATAGTAGAAGTTCAATTCTTCTCTAACTTCGGGTTATGAACCCTTGGGCCATATTACACCTCCATCAAGCCTGCCTTAGTAACTCGCTATTGGCTTACCCAATGATTCCCAATCAATCTCAACCCCAAGTCCAGGCTTTTGCGGCGCATGAATATAGCCTTCATTGTCGAGGACGGGGTATTCCTTGAGACCATATCTGAATTCGGGCCAGAACATTTCGTAAAATTCACAGTTTTTCGCCGCACACTCAACATGTAGATTCGGGAAGCCCCCTAGGTGAAGCTCACACTTCATCCCAAAGGCATCACACATGTCAGCAATCTTCTTACAGGGAGTAATGCCACCACTAATCCGAGTATCACAGCGAATTATATCACATGCCCCACGAAGCAGGTACTCAGGAATCATGCTCATTGGAGCCGACTCAGTAGCACAGATGGGAACATTGAGCTTTTCTCTGAGTTTAACTAAACCCTCAATATCATAATCCCAAATCGGCTCTTCATACCAGTAAAAATTAAGTTTTTCTACTTCTTTACCCATTCTGAGTGCCTGTTCGCGGCTGTAATAGTGGCGGCCATCAAACATCAGTATCATATCATCACCAACCGCTTTTCTGACCGCCCGACAAACTTCAATGGCAATCGCTGGACGGACATGTATCTTATAACCAGCAATGCCTCGTCTTTGGCAGTCAAGGGCTTCATCTACATAGTCCTGAACAGTAGGCAGCCAATAGGAAGTGGCATATATCTTTATCTTATCCCGGTAGGCACCCAAAAGTTTATAAATCGGTTGTCCCAGCTCCTTGCCCGCAATATCCCACAATGCGACATCTACAGCCGACAAAGCTCCTACAGGAACTTGCAAGCCCCATAATCTTTGCCAAATCCACTCCCTATCAAACGGGTCTCTGCCGATTATCTCTTCTTTAACTCTGTCGATATCGCGTTCAGCGACGGCTCTAGGATAACCCCAAGCAACAGCGCCTCCAAAATCGTAGCCCTCTATTCCATCATCGGTAATAATCCTCATTATGGGGAAGAGTGGTTTACCAGTGGGGCGTGTAACAAATTCTCGCCATCCTTTGGGAGGTTCAAAGGGCTCCTTTTGGAGATACACCTCATACCTAACATCTTTGATTTCCATAGTTATTCCCTCTTAACAGTTGATTTTTGGTGCATAGCCTCTCTTAGTAACTCGCTATCGGCTTACCCAGTGATTCCCAGTCAATCTCGACACCCAGCCCCGGTTTTTGCGGAACGTGAAGATAACCTTCATCATCGAGGACAGGGTATTCTTTGAGGCCATAATTTCTGACTTCCGGCCAGAACATCTCATGAAATGTGCAGTTTCTAATGGCACACTCAACGTGGAGATTTGGAATCTGACCGGCAAGATGAATCTCACACAGCACACCAAAAGCATCACACATATCGGCAATCTTTTTACAGGGGGTAATGCCCCCACTAATCAAACTATCACAACGCACCATATCACACGCCCCGCGAAGTAGATATTCAGGAATACTAAACATACCGCCAGCAACACACTCAGTAGCGCAGATTGGTACAGTCAATTTCTCTCTGAGCCTGACCAAACCCTCAATATCATCATCAGACAGTGGTTGCTCAAACCAGTAGAAGTTAAGTTCTTCCAGTACTCTGCCTACTCGAAGTGCCTGTTCACGACTGTTACCAGTGCCGCCATCAAGCATTAATGTCATATCATCCCCCACTGCCTTACGCACGGCACGACAAGCGTCAATAGCAATATCTGAATCAACGTGCAGCTTATAGGCAGTAATGCCCTGTTCTTTACAGGAGAGGGCTTCCTCAGCATAATCTCCAGGAGTAGGCAGGCGATAAGAACTGGCATATATCCTTATTTTGTCACGATATCCGCCCAGAAGCTTATAAATTGGCAACCCCAGTGCCTTGCCGGCAATATCCCACAAAGCGATGTCCACTGCCGCCAAATCACCTAAAGTCTCTCTCCCATATTCACCGTAGATGCGACCCCAAGCATGCAATGTGGCGAATTCCTGCCAAATCCATTCTCTATTAAACGGATCCACGCCGATTATAATTCGCTTGATTTTATCGATTACCGGCTTAGGGATTACTTTGTAACTTAAAGAGTAACCTTCTATACCCTCATCAGTAATAATTTTTAATATCGGGAAAGGCATTTTACCTTTGGTAACACCCCAGTGTTTCCCTAGTATCCTGGGAGGTGGAGGTATAGGTGAATCTCGAAGGTATTCTTCATACTTGATGTCTTTAATCTTCATAGTAACACACTCCTCAGGGATAATTATTACTAGACTCTACTAATAGCTGGCTACCGGTTCACCCAGTGACTCAAAATCAATCTCAATGCCTAGTCCCGGCTTTTGCGGAGCATGAATATAGCCTTCATCGTCAATGACGGGATATTCTTTGAGACCATATCTCTCTTCTGGCCATGACATTTCGTGAAATTCGCAGTTCTTTGCGGCACACTCGACATGGAGGTTGGATATATTGCAGGCCCACCCGTGGAGTTCACACTGCATACCGAAAGCGTTACATGTGTCGGCAATCTTCTTGCACGGAGTAATGCCACCATGAAACCGGGTATCACAGCGCACAATATCACATGCCCGGCGAAGCAAGTACTCAGGTATGCTGTACATACCCCTCAGGGGAGTCTCAGTGGAACAGATGGGAACATCGAGTTTTTCTCTGAGCATAACTAAGCCTTCGATATCATGGTCTTGAACCGGCAGTTCGAACCAATAGAAGTTGAGTTTGTCCAGTTCTTTACCCACCCACAGTGCCTCTTCACGGTTATAACGGCCAGCAGGGTCAAACATCAGTTTCATATCATCACCAACTGCCTTCCTGACTGCTCGACAGATTTCAATATCCTTCTCTCCAATTCCCCAATAAGGATGTATTTTGTAGGCGGCAATTCCTTGCTCTTTGCAGGAGACGGCCTCATCTACATATTCTTGGATGGTGAGTTTGCCATAGGAACTGGCATATATTTTTATTTTATCGCGATATCCGCCCAAAAGCTTATAAATTGGTTGCCCCAGTGCTTTGCCGGCAATGTCCCATAGGGCAATATCTACCGCTGACAAAGCTCCTAAAGTAACTGGCGCACCGCCTCTGCCATGTAAATACCATAATCTTTGCCAAATCCATTCCCTGTCGAGAGGGTCTCTGCCCACTATCTCTCGTTTGATTACACTAGTGGTTGGTTCAGTGATGTTGCTATAGCCAAAAACCTCAGTGGCAAAGCCCTCTATGCCATCATCGGTAATAATTCTCATTAAGGCGAATGGTTTTTTCCCGGTGGGTTCTGGGACGTCTGCTCTATGTACTCTGGGTGCTGAAGGCTGCTCATGGAAATACACTTCATATCTGACATCTTTAATCTTCATAGCTGCCCTTTCTAACCGTTGATATAGCATAACGTATGGTTGAAGGTAGTCAAAGAGTCATTTATTTCTTTGGCTTCACTTCATGCAATTGAATCCAACCACGCCCCTCGGCATCACGGACACCGGCAAGGCTTCTGCCAGTATGTTGTTCAAACTCTGGTCCATAGTGGAATGGGACTTCTTTACTTTTCAGCTCCTCACATTCTTTCTCTAAATCAGCCACTTCAAAGGCGAGATGTTCAAGATATGGTCTGTCAGGATTGTTCTTAGATTCCTCAGTTACCGGGACAAAGTGAAATTCTAAATCACCGGCGGGTGAGGCTAGTTCGATATGCATATCACCTGTCGGACGCTTAACGCGTCTTACAACCTTAAATCCTAGCTTTTCAGTAAAGTACTTGACTGTCTTTTCTACGTTATCGACGTGGAACTGTAAGTGATTAACCTTTCCTAGAGCCATATT
>JAUXAP010000001.1 GCA_030619865.1 Dehalococcoidia bacterium
CGGCTTTAAGGTACTGAAATCCTCCCCCGAAAGCTCCTACCGCCTCCCAATAAAGTTTTTCTCCCGGAATATATGCCTGTTAGCGAAGAAGGGTGATTAGAACGAAATTTAGCAAATCTCTTGTTATATTATAGCCGCACCGCGCAACTTATACTAACCGGTTATCCATTGTCTCCTGCGCTTTAGAATCAACCAGCTAAAATAAATAACAGTAGACCAGCCAATTCCGATATAGAAGAAAGCAGGCAAATCCCAGAACCATATCTGCTCAGCAAAGGCACCAAACTGACCCAATATCGGATGCCAGAGCTTAAGCATATTCTCTCGCCAATGACCAATAAACTCTGGATAGGGATAATGTCCACCGTTCTCGATTGACATTAGAATTGAGTAGAAGAAGTCTTCTAATATGAAGAATAGAGGCATACCACCAGCTAAGCCTAAGAGTCCATCAGCCCATCTCTTTCCGTTCAGCCCTTGATGTAGCCAAATTAGGAATATGGCTACAGCAGACCATCCAACGAGATGATACATTGATAACCTAGTGTCAAACCAGTTATTGAATGCAATGTGAAAGCCACTGTTTATCACGAACCAGTCTATCAGTGTTGCGATGATTACAGCTAATATGAAGATTGCCAATCGCTTACGGATGCTCGCCACTACTAACCTTTCCATTTGCTTGCTCAAGTTGCCTATAAGTCTATACGTCTATCTTAAAGCGACAGAATTAATTGCCCATAAAATTTGTGTTTAGATTCCATTAAAGCTGGGCAAAATATGAAACTATAGCTGCATTGACAGTGCTATCGGTTTACAACTATGATGGACAGAAAGAAAAGAGTAAGGTCAAGTTATGATGGTCAAAATCAAGTGTCCCGAGTGTGGCAGTGAGGGTAGTCTATCTCTGATTGAATCAAGCTATCAAGGTCCATACCGATGCTGGAAATGTAGGGAGCTCTTCACGATTAAGCTAGAGAATAACGAGCTTAAGTCCTGTGAACCCCTCAGCCAGGAGGAATTTGACCGACAGCAGGAGATAGAAGCCCTAAAAGCCAAATTCAAAAAGCAGAATTAATCAAAAGAAGGAGGATATCATGCCAATAGTCATCGTAGAAATGTGGGAAGGGCGCACCATTGAGCAGAAAAAGAAGCTCGTGAAGGGTATCACCTCGGTGATAACCGATATGGGAGTTCGTCCAGAAGGAGTGACTATCCTTATAAAAGATAATCCCAAGCACAATTGGGCAAGGGGAGGCAAACTCGCTTCAGAAACATCCCCATAGAAATAAGATGATTCAAATCTAGCGTCAGCCAGCAGCTCAACCAGTTAGAGCACAGTCCTAATAAGACTGAGATGGCTGTTCTTTTGAAAATCGTTTCCTTAATCTTAATAAGAGTATGGAAGCGTAAGGTGGGGTTTACCAATAAAAACTAAAGGGCAGGATTGATAGGTAACCCCTGTAGACAGAGTGTTGAGAAATATGCTTTAATAAAACTGCTGAGGTAAGGAGAAGTATATGGATTGGGATACGATAGGAGAAAACCTTCCACTCATTCTAGGAGTAGTCTTCTTTATATTAATACAATTTTACCTTAGGAGACACAAACCGGAAAGGACAGCTCCAGAAATAGTTCAGAGCCTGCTAAATGACATAAAGGCGAATCTTCAAATTATAGAAGCCTCTTCTCTCCAACAGAAGCTTAAAAAACTTAATACAGGTAGCTGGAACAGAAATAGTAAAAGACTTAAATTTCTAGACGAGTCGTTACAGGCTACTATATCTGATACTTTTGGCATGGTCGACGAGCTTAATCGGCAGATAAGTGCTGCTAATAAGCAAAAATCAGTTGCTTACTTATACGATATCAATTTTTCTACTCTAGAAAAGCCACTCAACAAGAGCAAGGAAGAGCTTGAGGAATGGCTTCAAGAAAACACTGGCAAGAAAGAAGTCACGAAATACCCTGGTTTATTCGATGATTTCTTATGGCGACGTTAAAGCAAGAGATAGCAGAGAATTAGGTAAGTACAGTGAGCAGTAGTTAGCGGGCAATTTGACTGAGGGCTATCCCCCATTTTCTGAAGTGAGCTTGCTTTGATCGTTTAAAGTGCGTCTGAAATGACGCTGTATCGATGTTTTCAATAGACATCAATACAGCATCTTCTCTATTATCTGTATAGTAACCACGGCGTAGACCTGTCTTGGTGAAACCATACTTGTTATAGAGATTCAGGGCAGCAGTATTGGAGGCACGTACCTCCAGGGTAATAAAATGAGCATTCAGCTCCATGACCAGCTCTATCACAGATATAAGTAACAACTCGCCTATCCCCTGGCGGCGGTGGAGTTTCCGCACTGAAACGCTGGTTATATGAGCCTCGCCAGCTATAATCCAGAAGCCAGCAAAACCGATAATATATTCTTTGCCTGATGAGGGCAGACCATTGCTGAAGAAACGGCAGTGGTTAAACCACCGCCTCACCCTAGACGCCAGCCCAGTGAAGCTCCTATCTGAGGGAGCTTCCACCTTGGCTACCTCATCCGTTTTCCCTTTATCGCAGGCTACAATATAATGGGCTAGTCGATTTTGCAATTCACGCTTATAGTTAACCGATGGCCATAGGGTAGGGAAGGCTTCACGGTCAATCTCAGTAACCTGGGCAACATCTTCCCGGCACATCATGCGCACATAGTAAGACAAGCCTTCATCCCCTTAAAAAGTTTTTAATTCTGGACCTTCTGGAATTATTGTAACACATTCCATTTACCAACAATACACCTCGTTTAATTCAGATTAAAAACCTATCTTTTAACCGCTTCCTTCGTTATACTATATGCACAGGGTAACACCCTGATTGCTAGCTAAACCGAGGTTTAGCTGACGGGGGTTGTCAGGTGCAAGATGAGGAGAGCCTCGTTAGGCGAGCTCAACAGCGAGACCAAGAGGCTTTTGCCCAATTATATGAAGAGCACTTCGATAGGATTTATCGCTATGTGGCTCTTAAAATAGGAGACAAGACAGAGGCAGAAGATATGACGCAGCAGGTCTTTCTCAACGCACTCCAGTCCATCTCCTCTTTCAAGTGGAAGGGCACCCCCTTCTCGGCCTGGCTATTTCGCATCGCCCATAACCAAGTGGTCGACTACCTGAGAAAGAAGACAAAGCACGCTGCTGCTCCTCTTGATGAAACACGGGCTAGCAGCGATAGCAATCCACAGCTAATGGCTGAGCACACCCTAGATATTGAGCAGCTACTTCAGGCAACCAAAAAGCTGACTAAAGCGCAGCAGGAGGTGATTTCCCTCCGTTTTGCCGGTGAGCTATCAATTGCCGAAGTAGCTAAGGTTATGGGCAAAAGCGAGGGGGCGGTAAAGGCACTACAACACAGTGCAATAGTAGCCCTGCGTAAAATACTATCGGTGACATGAGGCAATGAAGAAGAGCAGAGAATTTAATAATATTCTGGATGAATGTCTAGAGCGACTGTTAACTAAGGGCGAGACTATAGAGCAGTGCCTCCAGGACTTCCCTGAACAGGCTGATGAGCTTGAGCCATTGCTCCAGATGGCTCTGGCTACCAAGAAAGCAATAACCATTCAACCTCACCCCGAGTTCAGAGCCGAAGCCAGATACCAGTTCCTTTCAGCACTCCAGAGGAGAGAAGAGAAGAGAAGTCGCCCCTTCTTTGGCTTGCGACCGCGATGGGCACCAGTAGTAGCCATAGTCCTTGCTCTTTTACTGGCTGGGGGAGGAACAGTAGCTGCCGCTGGCGGCAGTATGCCTGATGAACCTCTTTATCGGGTAAAGCTGGCAACAGAGCAGGTGCAACTGATATTAACCCCCTCGGCTTTAGGCAAAGCGGAGTTTTACGCTAGGCTGGCCGATAGAAGAGTATTTGAAATAGCTTATATGGCAAGTAGAAATAAGCCCGAGCAAATAGAACAAACCGCCCATCGCCTCGATGATTACCTGGCCAAGATAGCGAGTTTAACCTCAACTCAGGAGGTAACGCGTGATGTCCTTATGGCACCGGCAGTTGAAGAAGCCCCATTAATGCCCAAGCGGGCCGAGGGGGCACGCATTGAAGTTAACCGTCGGGCTAGACTCAGGGCGACTATAATGCATTATGCTGTTAATCATCCTGAACGGCTCCGGGCCGTACTGGAAACAGCTCCAGAATCGGTCAGGTCTGCCATACTCCAAGCTATTGCAATATCAACGAGAGGCTATGAGAAAGCCCTTGAGTCTTTAGACTAGCCACAAAGCGAATCTTAAATATTTTAAGGTGACCGCTAACTAATTGGGACCTTTTTCGTTATAATAGTAGAAAGAAATTTGGTAAAGGAGGCAAATAATGAAAAAACACTGGTTGCTGGCTATAAGTCTGGCATTGGTGCTGACAACGGTCGGTTTATATGGCTGTAGACAAGCCGTCAGCACCACCTCAAGCCAGCAGGAAGGCATTTGGGTCACTGGCGAGGGAGAAGTGTCTGTTACTCCGGACATTGCCAACCTAAGGTTAGGTATTGAAGCTCAGGCGGAAACTGTAAATGAGGCTCTAACCCAGGCGACTGAAGCTATGAACAAGGTGATGGACGCCCTGACCGACAATGGGGTGGCCGAGAAAGATATTCAAACTCAATACTTTAACATTCATAAAATAACAAGATGGGATAGGGACAAGGAAGAAGAGGTCGTTATTGGTTACAGGGTAACCAATATAGTAACGGCTAAGATAAGAGATATAGATAAGGCTGGCTCTATCATTGACGCTGTAGTTAAAGCTGGGGGAGACCTCACCCGCGTAGATAGCATCAGCTTTTCCGTGGATGACCCGACAGCCTACTATGAAGAAGCCAGAGCAAAGGCAATAGCTGATGCTAAGAGTAAAGCCGAGCAACTGGCTGAGCTGGCTGGAGTCACGTTAGGCAAGCCGACTTATATCTCTGAAGGAGGCATCCAGATGCCAACTCCACGGGTGATGGTAGAAGAAATGGTGCAGAAAGCAGCCGCACCGACACCAATTACCCCCGGGGAGATGGAGATTAGTCTTGCCGTTCAGATAGTCTATGCCATCTTGAAGTAAGGGATACATGTCTAAACAGAGGACGATAGCAAAGCATTATTTTTAGTGTTATAATGCATGAAACAAGACCCAGAAAAGGTTAATTAAGAGGAGGAGATTCCGATGAGAAGGTCCTTGGTTCTGGCATTAATACTGGTGGTCGGCCTGATAGCTGGCTGTGCTGGTCAGGTACCGACCTACACCCTGACGGTAAGAAGTGCCGTTGGTGGTTCGTTATCTACGTCCGGCATCCATATCTGTAATGAAGGTTCCGTGGTTGATATCCAGGCACCGATTGAAGAGGGACTCAGATTCAATGGCTGGACAGGTGATGTTGCAACTATAGCCGATACTAATGCTGCCAGTACCACCATTACCATGAATGAAGACTGCACCATAACTGCCAACTTCCTTAAGATCTATACTGACGATGAGAAAGCGATAGGTATTGACGTGAATCAGAAATTCATTATTGCTCTTGAGTCCAATCCCACCACTGGCTATAGCTGGCAAGAAAGCCTTGACGAAACTATGGTTGAGCTACTAAAAAGTGAATATGAACCGGGTGAAGATGCTCAAAAGGGCGTGGCCGGAGCCGGCGGCAACGACCTTTTCTGGTTCAAGACGTTAAAGAAGGGTCTAACCAAGATAACACTGGTCTACAAGCGACCCTGGGAAACAGAAATTGCCGAGCAGAAGGTATTTACAATTATTGTAAAGTGATACTTCACCTTACCTCCACAAACTAGGCAAGGCTGATTAGCTTCACCACAAGCCAATTTTTCAAAAAACCTAAAACTACTGCTAACCAATCGGGGACTTTTTCGTTATATATTAGTGGAGGTGATAAGAGATGTCCAAAAAAGTAAAGGTTCTCGTTTCAGTATTGGTGGCAGTAGTCTTCTTAGCAGCGGGTAGCACAGCAATAGTGATGGCACAGGAAGAACCCGCCCCAGAGGAAACACCACAAGCAGAAGCCAATGGTCTGCTAACCAGAGTGGCCGAGATTCTAGAAATCGACGAGGAAGACTTAGTCAACGCCTTTAATCAGGCACGACAGGAGATGAGAGATGAGGCTTGCCTTAGATGGCTCGACAAAGCTGTAGAAAAGGGCCTCATTGATGAAGCTGAAGCTGAGGAAATCAAAGGGTGGTGGGGACAGAAACCGGAGGCTTTTGACCACCTTTGTCCACGTGCCCGCATCTCTGCGGCAATACGTAGTCGGCAAATGTGGCAATCAAGGATGTTCTTCAAGCATGGCTGTCCTTTCAGTTCACCTTGACCAGATAGATAAGTCAGACCGTCTACAACATGAATAAACACCAAGTGGGGCAAGCCTCGTAAGGGGCTTGCCCCACTTAATATTTAGTATACCGTTTCTTCCAAGTAAGAACTACAACAGGGTTGGCTGCGGAGGTTTTTCTTTATTATAGGGCAGGCCGAGGTGCTGATAAGCCAGTTGAGTAGCTAACCGCCCACGAGGAGTGCGCTCTAGAAAGCCCAGTTGCAGAAGATAAGGCTCATAGACATCCATAATGGTATCTGCCTCCTCACTGATGGAGGCAGCGATAGTATCCAGTCCCACCGGACCACCATTAAACTTGTCAATGATAGTATGTAACACCTTATGGTCTACCTCATCCAGACCTATAGAGTCAACTTCAAGCTTAGATAATGCCTCAACTGCCACTGGGTGGGTGGCTATACCATCTGCCATCACCTGAGCATAGTCTCTAACTCGTTTGAGCAATCGGTTAGCCACACGAGGTGTGCCTCTAGCCCGGCGAGCTATTTCCTCCAGCCCTCCAGTCTCTGCTTTTACCTGTAAAATGTTAGCCGAGCGTTTGAGTATTGCTTCTATAGATGCCTGGTCATAGAAATCGAGACGATAGACGGCACCAAACCGGTCTCGGAGGGGTGGGCTCAGTAAGGCAAAGCGAGTAGTAGCCCCAATCAGAGTGAAAGCGGGTAGGTTTAATCGCAGGCTTTTGGCACCAGGACCCTTGCCTATAATAATATCCAAAGCAAAGTCTTCCAGAGCTGGATATAATATTTCCTCCACTGCCCGGTTGAGGCGGTGGATTTCATCGATAAAGAGTATATCGTGACTACGGAGGTTAGTTAAGATAGCGGCCAGGTCTCCGGCGCGCTCTACTGCTGGACCCGAGGTAATCTTGATATTAACCCCCATCTCAGCGGCTATAATAAAAGCCAAAGTGGTCTTACCCAAACCAGGTGGACCGTAGAGGAGTATGTGATCCAGAGCCTCACCCCTGCCTTTAGCAGCAGCGATAGCTATATTCACATTGTCCTTGACCTTGGTCTGCCCCACGAAGTCATCGAGGCACCGTGGTCGCAGGCTGGTATCAAGTGGTATATCCTCGGTGCTGGGTTTACCCGATATAATGCGAGCTATTTTAATCCCACCTCCATTGATAAACGGCTTTATTATACCACATCTCCACCTGAGCCAGGATAAATCAGCTATAAAATAGAGTCGCCCTCATTAACATAGGGCGACCCCTCGCATTAAAGCAAACAAATAACAGTGAAAGAGACCCTAGACGGCTAGCTCCCCTTCACTTTCTTCAATGGCTATAAGCTTTGTCTCTTCCTCCTCTTGCTCCTCACCGGCTACCAACTCCGGTGGCTCTTCAGAGGCCGGATAGCGAGCCGGAATCAGTTTACCAATAATTACATTTTCCTTAAGCCCAATCAGTTTATCTATCTTGCCATAAACTGCAGCTTCGGTAAGCACCCTAGTTGTCTCCTGGAAGGAGGCAGCTGCCAGCCAGCTATCAGTGCTCAGCGAGGCTCTGGTTATACCCATTAAGACAGTGTGGGCGGTGGCTGGCTCACCCCCTTCAGCCAGTACCTTAGCATTAATGTCTTCGTAATGGAACCTGTCTCTCAACTCTCCGGGCACTAGTTCGGTATCACCTGAGGAATCAATACAAACCTTGGCCAGCATCCGATGGACGATAACTTCAATATGTTTGTCGTTTATATTCACCCCCTGAGAGCGGTATACCTTCTGTACCTCGTCTACTAGGTATTGCTGGACTGCCTCCTTACCTAATATACGCAATATATCCTGCGGGTTGATAGAGCCATCAGTAAGTTGCTGCCCTGCCTTTACTGGGTCCCCAGTTTGAACATGAATGTGTGTAGCCGCTGGAACAACATACTCCTGCTCCTCTGTTTCCTCATATTTGATAGATAACTGCCCATCTTCAATAGCTACTTCACCAGCGACACGGGCTAAGATAGGTTGAGTTTCAGTAGTTAGGTCTTTCGATTTTAGTTTACCTTTTTTAGCTAGGTCTTTCGATTTTCGTTTGCCTTTTTTAGTCTTGGAAGTCTGAGAGGCTAATACTGCTCCTATATCCACCCACTGACCATTGTCCACCATAACTTGCCAACCAGAAGGCAGTGAATATTCGTCACGGAATACCTCAGAGCTAGTAACCTTAATCCTTTCCCCCTCCTCACTATGAATCACCTCAGCTACCCCGTCTATCTCTGAGATAATGGCTTGAGCCTTGGGTGATCTTGCCTCAAAGAGTTCTTCCACTCTGGGCAAACCACTAGTGATATCAAGCCCCACCACACCGCCGGTGTGAAAGGTGCGTAGAGTCAGCTGGGTGCCTGGCTCACCAATGCTCTGGGCAGCAATTATGCCTACTGCTGTGTTGAAGTCAACCAAATGCCGGCGGGCGAGATCACGGCCATAGCACCGCTGACAGCAACCCTGCCTAGACTGACAGGTAAGGGGAGACCTGATATGAACCTTGGTTATCCCAGCAGCAACAATTTCATTTGCTTTCTCCTCGTCAATTTCCTCATTCCGATCAACGATGGTTTCTCTAGTTTGGGGGTTAACTATTTCGCTGGCAGCCAACCGACCAATTATTCGTTCAGCCAGTGGTGGCAGAAGTCCCCTTTCTTGTGGTTCAGAGAGCCATATACCCTCCCTAATCCCACAGTCCTCCTGGATCGTGATAACGTCCTGAGCAACATCAACGAGGCGCCTAGTAAGGTAACCGCTATTTGAAGTCCGCAGGGCAGTATCAGCTAATCCCTTGCGGGCACCATGAGTAGACATAAAGTATTCCAAAACACTAAGCCCTTCACGGAGGCTAGACTTGATAGGAAAGTCCAGAATTCTACCTGAGGGACCAGTCATTAAGCCTCGCATACCTGCCATCTGCCTAATCTGGGAAATGTTTCCCTTGGCTCCTGATGTTGCCATCATGTAAATATCACCGTAGCGGTTGAGGGTTTTGGAAATAGTATCGGTAATCCTATCAGTGGTTTCCATCCATACTTCTACGACACCATTATATCTTTCGTCTTCAGTGATTAAGCCACGATTATACTGACTTTCAATAATAGCAATCCTTTCCTCTGCCTCTTCAAGAAGTTTAGGTTTGCTTTGAGGAACCTCAATATCGCCCATAGCGATGGTAGCTCCCGATTTGGTAGCATAGTAGAAGCCCAGTTGTTTTAGGTCATCCAGCACCACCGCCATATCTTCATTACTTAGTAGCTCATAGCAATCGGCTACTATTTGCTTTAAGTCTGACTTATCAATTACTTTGTTGTAGAAGCCCAACTCCGCAGGCAAAACCTCATTAAAGATGATACGACCGACACTTGTTTTGACCCTTTGCCCGTTTTCCCCCTGGTCCCTGACTTCAATCTCAGATCTGAGGTCAATAGCACCAAGTTCATAGGCGAGTTTTGCCTCCTCAAAACTACCGAAAAGCATGCCTTCTCCCTTAGTTTTGGGTCTAAAAGTAGTTAGATAGTAACAACCGAGGACCATATCCAAGGTTGGGGTTACTATCGGCTCACCAGAAGATGGTAGCAGCATATTGTGGATGCTGAGCATCATCTCTCTAGCTCCTTTGACGGCAGCTTTAGACAAGGGGATATGAACCCCCATTTGGTCACCATCAAAGTCAGCATTAAAAGCAGCACATACCAGTGGGTGAACCTGGATGGCACTACCATCAATGAGCACCGGCTCGAAGGCCTGAGTGCTAAGTCGGTGTAGGGTAGGCGCCCGATTAAGCAACACCGGTCGTTCCTTGACAACTTCCTCAAGTATGTCATATACCTCCGGCTTGGCCTTCTCCACCAGACGGCGGGCACTCTTAATGTTGTGGGCAAGTCCCTGCGCCACCAGCTGGCGCATAACAAAAGGCTTAAATAGCTCCAAAGCCATCTGCCGTGGTAAACCGCACTGGTGAAGTTTAAGCTCAGGGCCAACAACGATAACCGAACGCCCACTATAGTCAACCCGCTTACCCAGTAGATTTTGACGAAAGCGTCCCTGTTTACCTCGGAGCATGTCTGAGAGCGACTTTAATTTGTGATTACCACTGACAGAAATGGGGCGTCCCCTTCTTCCATTATCAATAAGGGAATCGACTGCTTCCTGGAGCATCCGTTTCTCGTTGCGGATGATAATTTCCGGTGCCCCTATTTCCAGCAAGTGACGCAATCGATTATTGCGGTTGAGGACTCGTCGGTACAGGTCATTAAGGTCACTGATAGCGAATCTGCCCCCATCTAGCTGAACCATAGGCCGCAGGTCAGGGGGTAGGACAGGCAACACAGTTAGAATCATCCATTCTGGTTTATTGCCGCTGCGATGAAAAGCCTCAACTACTTGTAGCTGCTTGCTTGCCTTCTTACGGCGTTGACCTGAAGTGGAATGGATTTCTTGGAGTAGCTTGTTACGCAGTTCACCAAGGTCAACACCCTTGATTAGTTGAAGAATAGCGTCCGCCCCCATCCCTGCCTCAAAAACCTGACCACATTTCTGTTTCATCTCCTGATACTGGTTCTCAGTAAGTAGCGCCCGCAGCTGAACGTCCTTTAGCTGTTCCACATCAGCGGAAAGCTGTTCTTCAAGCTGTGCCTTTTCCTCCTCCCAATTTCGCCGGAGCTGATTCACTTCTTCCACTGAAGCTTTCTTCATCTTTTTGATTTTAGCCTCAAGTGCCTTCTGGCGCTCAGTTATCTCCTGTGAGCTATTCTCTTCAAGTTGCTTAATTGCGTCCTGGCGCGCTTCCTCATCTATGGAAGTGACGATATAGTGGGAGAAGTATAGAATGCGCTCCAAGCTTCGTGGTGACAGGTCAAGCAGCAATCCCAATCGACTAGGTATACCCTTAGCAAACCAGATATGGCTCACCGGGCAGGCTAATTCTATATGTCCCATCCGTTCCCGGCGTACCTTAGCCCGAGCTACCTCGACGCCACACTTGTCGCAAATGACCCCCTTATAGCGTATCTTTTTATACTTACCACAAAAGCATTCAAAGTCTTTTGTCGGGCCAAAGATTCTCTCACAGAAAAGCCCGTCCCTTTCTGGCTTCAGAGTGCGATAGTTAATAGTCTCTGGCTTGGTTACCTCACCATAGGACCAACTTCTAATCTGCTCTGGCGAAGCCAGGGAGATACGGATAGCATCAAAATCGTTAACTTCAAGCATTTTCTTCTACCTCAGTTTCAGTCGAGTCTTCAACAACTGTTTTGGATACTTCACTTTCGGCAACAGGGGTTAGTTCCTTTTCTTCTACCTCGGTTTCGGTTGAACTCTGACTAGCTTTAAGCTCCGCTTCCAATTCAGGTACTTCAGCAGCTTCCTCAGCAGGGGGCCCCTTCTCTTCTTCACTAATCACCTCAATGGCAAGCCCTAAGCTTTGCAGCTCCTTAACTAGAACCTTAAATGATTCTGGCACACCAGGTTGGAGAATGCTCTCATTCTTAACTATAGCCTCATAGGTTTTGGCCCGACCGGTCACATCGTCTGACTTAATAGTCAGAAATTCCTGAAGGTTATGAGCAGCGCCATAGGCTTCCAATGCCCATACCTCCATCTCACCAAAGCGCTGGCCTCCGAATTGAGCCTTGCCGCCCAGGGGCTGTTGGCTAATTAAGGAATAGGGTCCAGTAGAGCGAGCATGAACCTTATCTTCAACCAAGTGAATTAGCTTCATCATATAGATATTGCCCACCGTCACTGGCTGGTCAAATAGCTCACCACTGCGCCCATCACGGAGTGTAACCTTGCCGATGATAGGTGAGGGAAGATTCCTTTCAGCGCTAACCTTGCTCACAGTTTGCTCCAGCTCCTGTAGATTAAGGTCCTGACTAGCTACACCCAGATCTTCGAGCCATAGGCGCAGGCAAACCTCCCTTGCCTCTCCCGGATAGTCATCACTGAACACCCTCTCTCCGTCGTAGCCACGGTTTTCAAGCCATGCTTTAGTCAGTTCCACCTGCCCAGTGGTTTTTTCGTTACTAGGATCGAGGCCAGCCGCCCCTGCTTTTTGAGCTAGCCAAGCCCTAGCCAGAGCATCCTCAATAGCAGTGTCATCGGCACCATCAAAGATAGGAGTAAGTGCCTTGAAGCCCAGTATCTGAGCAGCCCAACCGAGATGGGTTTCCAGAACCTGGCCAATATTCATACGTGATGGAACACCTATAGGATTGAGAATAATATCTACCGGTGTGCCATCGGGCAGGAAAGGCATGTCTTCAGCCGGGGCTATGATGGAAATAACCCCCTTATTGCCGTGCCGCCCGGCTAGCTTATCCCCTACTGAAATTCTTCGTTTCTGAGCAACCCAAACCTGCACCCATTGGTTAACCCCAGCCGGTAGGTCTTCGCCAGAGAAGACCTTAACATTAATCACTTTCCCCCACTCACCATGGGGTACCCTCAGGGAAGTATCTTTCACTTCTCGGGCTTTCTCACCAAAAATAGCCCGCAAAAGTTTCTCTTCAGCTGACAGCTCAGTCTCACCCTTTGGGGTAATTTTACCTACCAGTATATCGTCCGGGCCCACCTCAGCACCAATCCGAATAATGCCATATTCATCAAGCTCACGTAAGCTTTCCTCACCCACATTAGGTATATCTCTGGTAATTTCTTCGGGACCCAGCTTGGTATCCCGGGCTTCTATTTCGTGCTTCAAAATATGAATAGAGGTAAACTTATCCTCCGTCACCAGGCGATTACTAAGAATAATAGCATCCTCAAAGTTATAGCCTTTCCAGCTCATAAAGGCGCACCGCACATTTTGCCCCAGAGCCAGCTCTCCTCGGTCGGTAGCCGAGCTATCAGCTAGAACCTGCCCCGACTCCACCCGGTCACCCTTGCTTACTAAGGGGCGCTGATTAATACAAGTTCCTTGATTGGTACGCACAAATTTCAGCAGTTGATACGCGTCCTTATCACCATTATCCTTGCTAATTACAATCTGCGAGCTCGTAACCGAGGTTACCACCCCAGCATTTTCGGCGAAGAGCACCTGCCCGCTATGCTTAGCCGCCTCTGTTTCCATACCAGTAGCTACCAAAGGTGCCTCAGGACAAATCAGAGGTACAGCCTGCCGCTGCATATTAGCTCCCATCAGAGCACGATTAGCATCGTTGTGCTCTAGAAAGGGTATCAGTGATGTGGCAACACTAACTATCTGCTTGGGTGATACATCCATAAGATCAATTTTATCGGGTGTCTCCAGTAGGTAACGGTCGCCCAACCTAGCTTCAATTTTTTCTTCTATAAATTGACTATTCTGGTCAAGCTGGGCATTAGCCTGGGCAATAGTATATTTGTCTTCCTTATCGGCTGACAAGTAAACAACCTCATCAGAGACAAAGGGCACTACTCTTACAATTCTGGAAGGCAACTGAGATAGCTTACTGATATGCCGAGGGGTAATGGTAACCCCAGCTTTTACTATAGTCTTACCTTTGTCATCAAGCACCGCCTCCCAGCTTGTTTTACCCACCAATTTGTCATAGTCTGCTGACAAGTAGATAACCGCATCGATGAGGGGCACTACCTTTATAGTACTAGAGGCAGGTAGCTTAGATAGCTTTTTGACATGCCGAGAGGTAATGGTAACCCCAGCTTCTACTATAGTATCGCCTTTATCATCAAGCACCGCCTCCCGGCTCACTTTACCTAGCAGACCATCATAGGTATTGCTTACTCCGGTAATAACCCAGCGGTATGGCGTCTCAATAAAGCCATACTGATTAATGCGGCTATAGGTAGCTAGGGAACCGATGAGACCAATGTTAGGTCCCTCCGGTGTTTCAATTGGGCAGATTCTACCATAGTGGGAAAAGTGGACATCGCGGACATCAAAGCCGGCACGCTCACGAGAGAGACCTCCGGGCCCCATTGCCGATAAACGACGCTTATGAGTTAGCTCAGCCAAAGGGTTGGTTTGATCCATAAATTGTGACAATTGTGAGCTACCAAAGAACTCTCTGATGGCGGCCACCACCGGGCGAATATTAAGCAGAACGCTGGCGGTAACAGCCTCAGTACTGACAAGACTCATACGTTCTCTGGCTACTCGTGCCAAGCGCAATAACCCAATACGAAATTGGTTTTGCATCAGCTCACCAGCAGTGCGCACCCGCCGATTTCCCAAATGATCAATATCGTCGGGGGTGTCACTACCATTATTAACCATAATGATGTGCCTGATTATCTCTACAACGTCTTCTTTACTTAGAACTCGTTGGCTTTCCGGAACCTCAAGCCCTAACCGCTTATTAAGCTTATAGCGACCTACACTCCCCAGGTCATAACGCTGGGAATTGAAGAACAAGTTATTTATTAGTTTCCGGGCATTTTCAATATTAAGCGGGTCACCAGGACGTAACTTCTTATAGATATCAATCAAAGCCTCAGACTCATCCCTAACTAAAGGCTCGCGCTCCATGGTTGATCTGATAAATTGGTGCTCCGAAGAGCTATCCTCCTTGGGGAACAAACTGAGCAATTGCTCATCACTACCATAACCAATAGCGCGCAAAAGGGTAGTAATAGGAATCTTCCGTTTACCATCTATCTTAGCTGAGATTACATCTCGGTTACTGGTCTCAAACTCTAACCAAGCCCCGCGACTGGGGATTAGCTTAGCATGGCACAAATTACGGCCACTAGTAGCATCTTCTTCAATGGCAAAGTAGACACCAGGAGAACGGAGTAACTGATTGACTACCACCCGTTCAGCACCACTGATAATAAAGGTGCCTCTGGCTGTCATCAAGGGGATGTCACCGAAAAATAGGTCTTGCTCCTTGATTTCCCCCGTGCCTTTAACCAATAACTTGGCCCTAACATAGAGGGGGACTGAATAGGTCAGGTCTCGCTGACGGCATTCCTGCTCATCTTTCCAGCCATGAGGGATGCGAAATTCGTAATCCGTGAAGCTCAATTCAAGCCTGCTACCAGCGAAGTCACTGATAGGCGATACCTCCTCCAGTAACCGCTTTATGCCCTCTTCCTGAAACCAGCGGAATGAATTTAGCTGAACTTCAATCAGGTTAGGTACGTCTAGCACCTGGGGTAACTTAGCATAAGATTTCCGGGAAATAGGAGGCATTCTCTTGTCAGCATTCGTTGCCGGTATAAAAACCAATCTAGCTCTGCTCCTCAAACAAGCATGCAGAATTTTGCATTAGTGTATTACTAATCACAAATAAGACCTGTGGTTAGTGGATGGGTATAATGATATAATGATAAATATAATAATAAGGCAAAAACCTTAGGGGACATAATTACAAACTTGTACTATACCACTTATTTTAATACTTGTCAAGTCCCCATTTGAATTGGTTCTTTTTCCTAAGCTCAGGCAATATGTGTACCTAATGGTTGACACTCCCAAGACTTTGTGTTAACACTATGAGAATGCTTCTTGCTTTCCTACAGATAGTAACCTTCTCGCCCTCTTTGATATAAAGAGGCTAAGTTTAATCAGCAGCCCCAGGGTTGCTTAATTAGCGGAGGTGTAAAAATGAACAAAGTAAAGCAAATCTCCGAGGCAATAGTGCAGCTAAAGTGGGACGAAATCGCTGCGCTGACCAACGAAGCACTGGAAGCCGAAGTCCCAGCACTGGAGATACTAAACCAAGGCCTGGTGCCGGGAATGTCAGTGGTGGGCACTAAGTTCAGGAATGGTGAGATATTTTTACCTGAGGTGCTGCTTAGTGCCAGGACTATGAAGACAGCGCTGGAGATACTGACACCCATCCTGAGCCAGCAGGACACTCCCTCCATGGGCCGGGTGGCCATCGGCACCGTAAAAGGTGACATACACGATATTGGCAAGAACATCGTGGTCAGTATGCTGGAGGGCAATGGTTTTGAAGTGATGGACCTCGGAATTGATGTTGACACAGAGAGATTCGTGGAGGTGGTCCGCGACAATAACCTACAGATACTTGGGCTATCGGCATTGCTCACCTCTACTATGCCCATGATAGAGGAGACAATAAAGGCACTCGAAAAGGCTGGACTCGGGCAAAAGGTGCAGGTGATAGTAGGGGGTGCCCCGGTCACTCAGGCCTATGCCGACCAGATTGGCGCTGATGGCTACGGCGCCGATGCAGTGGCAGCAGTGGAGAAGGCACGGGACCTTATAGCAACTTAATCACACTAGCTAGAGATGATGGTGAGGTAAAATTATGGCTAAGTACACAAACGCCGAACGGGTTTTCCAAGCTCTAGAGCGAAAGCAGCCGGACAGAATACCACACTTCGAGCTAACTATAGACCGTAAAATCATCAATAAGATTTTAGCAGGTGCAAGCTACGAGGAATTTATAGAGCATATGGACTGGGATGCGCTGGTACACCGTGACCGTGACTTCCTCAAGGAGGAGGTGCTCAGTGAGAGCCCCAGGACAACCCGCAATGAGTGGGGTGCCGTCAAGCGCTACACCCAAGAAATTAGCCCGATACCTATAGAAGCACCGATAAAGTCCGAGAAGGACCTGGCGAATTACAAACCACCTGATCCTGATGAGGAGCACCGCTTTAAACAAATACGACGGTGGGTTAAACGCTACAAGGGGGAGCGAGCTATCGTGGCTGTGGCTACCGACCACAACTCTATAACCAGCGACATACTGGGCTTCTCGGAGCGGCTGATGGCTTTCTACACTAACCCGGAGTTAGTGCTTCGTGTACACCAGATAGTGCTTGACTACCAGCTGCGCTACATAAATAATGCCATCACCGCCGGCGCAGAGATTATCTTTATTGTCGGCGACTGGGCTTACAAGAACGGACCAATGTTCTCACTAGAGCACATGGATAAATTTGTGTTTCCCCCATTCAGAGCTATGGTCCAGGAAGCAAAAAAACACGGCGTTTACGTGATGAAGCACACCGATGGCAACTGCTGGTCGTTCTTGGACGGTATTGTTGAAGCAGGGGTCGATTGCTTTCATCCGATAGATCCCATGGCTGACATGGATATCGGTGAAGCAAAGCAGAAGTACGGAGACGAGCTCTGTCTGATGGGTAACGTGAACTGCGCAACTACGTTGAGCTTCGGCACTGTAGAGGAAGTACGGCAGGAGACCAAGGAAGTCATACGCAAGGCCGGCCTTGGTGGGGGACTCATCGTTAGCTCCAGTAACTCCATACACTCGGCCGTCAAGCCGGAGAATTATGTAGAGATGGTGCGCACCATCAGGGAATACGGCAGGTACCCCCTAGATATTAAATCGTTGAGTTGAACATTACAGGAGCTTACAACCTCTGTTTTTGTGCTAACCAATCGGCTCGCTAAAGGAGAAAACGATGCCCATCCTTCATAATGTCCCTTTGACTCTGAGCATCGAGCAATTGCCACGTCGGCAGGGAGTCGGAGAACTTCTAAACCTCCGGCCAGAGATGATAACCCTATTACACGAACTGCTAAATAGCGTGGATGAACTTCACCTGTTGGAGCCAGTTATAGCTTATGAATTGCACTCAATAACAGAGATGCAGCATGACCGATTGTGTTTGAAAGACGGTACAGCGTTTCATGGCCAACTGCTTCCCTCATTCCTGAAAACAGCTAGAGAACTTGCCATTGTGGTCTGCACTATCGGTCCCAGGCTTGAAGAAAAGGTAACAGACTACTTTAAGCGGGATGAGCCGCTGCAAGGCCTGCTGCTAGATGGTATCGGTAGCACAGCCGTGGATTCCCTTGTCCAGGAGGTCTGTCAGCTTATAAGGCATGAAGCATCATCCCGCGGTTATGAGGCTAGCAATTCCCTCAGTCCGGGTATGCCTGGCCTGCCTCTTTCAGAGCAGTGGCAGTTGTTTCAACTAGTGCCTGCAGAGCAAATTGGGGTGCATCTGACCTCTTCAGGAATGATGAGTCCGCGCAAGTCAGCCTCTATGATCATCGGCATAGGACCAGATATGCCAACCTGGACAGAAGCCCAAGCCTGCGACCGCTGCAGTCTAAAAGAAACCTGCCACTACCGAGTGTATACACATCCAGAGGCCACAACCTAACAGGAGTAGCTAAACATGACATCTTATCATATTGATTTCGAGCCAGTGGGTCGGCGAGGAAAATGCCCGGCTGATAAGTGTCTTTTGGATTGCGCACATCAACTCGGTGTGGGTATTCTCAGCATGTGTGGTGGCCACGGAACCTGCCACTCGTGCAAGGTACAGGTTCTAAGTGGAACTGTCTCGGAGCCAACACCCCATGAACAGGAGGCTCTCTCGCCTCAGGAACTGAAGAATGGCTGGCGTCTGGCCTGCCAGACGTATCCCACCAGTGATTGCAAATTGAGTGTGCCGCCCCAATCGATGACCACGCCACAACGAATTCAGGTGGAGGGGTTAGAGGTCACTGTTGCTCCCGACCCACCGGTTCGTGCCTACCAGCTTCAGTTACCAGTCTCATCTTTATCAGATCCACGGGCCGATAGCGAGCGCCTGCTGGAAACACTGGAGCAACAGCACCAGGTACACTGCAGCATTATTGACATTGATGTCCTGCGGAATCTCTCGCCCCAGCTACGATCTTGGAACTGGCAAGCTCAGGCTTCAGTACGTGACAACGAAGTGGTAGCCCTTAGCCCCTGGTCCAGTCACAAACTGGGGCTAGCCATTGACCTAGGGACTACCAAAATAGCCGGTTATCTTGTTGACCTAGAGAATGGCCAGACGTTTGCCGCCAAGGGAATTATGAACCCGCAGGTCAGTTATGGGGAAGATATCATCAGCCGCATTACTAGTGCCACAAAATCACCAGTTGAGGCAGCACAAATACAACAGCTTACGGTAACTGCCATCAACCAGCTAGGTGTTGACCTGTGTGGTGAGGTTAATGCTAAGCCAGAGGAAATCGTTGAGGCAGTGGTGGTAGGCAACACAGCCATGCACCACCTCTTGCTGCGTCTACCAGTGGAGCAGCTGGGTCTCTCCCCCTATGTGCCCGCAATTCGTGAGGCCTTGGATATTAAAGCCCGTGATATTGGGCTGCATATAGCATCGGGGGCCTACGTACATTTGCTGCCCATCGTAGCTGGCTTTGTGGGAGCTGACCACGTAGCTATGCTGTTAGCTACGGAAGCTTGGCAAGCTGAGGGGCTAACAGTGGCAATAGACATTGGCACCAACACCGAGGTGAGCCTGGTAAGCGATGGCAAGGTGACCAGCGTCTCCTGCGCTTCTGGCCCTGCTTTTGAGGGAGGGCATATCAAGTGTGGCATGCGAGCTGCCAGCGGCGCTATAGAACGATTGCTACTAGTAGATGACCAGGTAGAATACCAGACTGTTGATGGAACCCCTCCGGTTGGGCTTTGTGGCTCAGGCATCCTGGATGCTATGGCCCAGCTCTATCTGGCCGGAGTCATCGATAAGGACGGCAGAATGAAAGATAATCATCCCCGAATGCGTACTCGCCAAAAACAACTCGAATTTGTTCTGGTCAGCAAGGACGAACAAGATGGACACCCAGCTATTGTTATCACTCAGCAGGACATCCGAGAACTGCAACTGGCTAAGGCAGCTATTCGCACCGGTATCCAAGTGCTCCTGGAAACGAACGGCTGCTCTGAAGAAGAAATCAAACAGGTGATAATTGCTGGAGCCTTTGGCAGCTACATTAATGTGTCCAGTGCGGTAACTATCGGGATGTTGCCATCGCTAGCTCTGGATTGTTTCAGACAGGTAGGAAATGCCGCCGGCATGGGAGCCAAGCTGGCCCTTGTCTCACGTAGCAAGCGAGCCGAAGCACAGACAGTAGCCCGTCAGGTCGGCTATATCGAATTGGCCACTGCCCCTAATTTTATGCAGACCTTTGTCCAGGCAACACATATAGGACGCTACAATAGAGGAGGTTAAGTAGTGGAAACTAGATTGTCAAGTACCACGAAGGAGGTACTTATTAGCGACAAGGAGCCGACAATTCTTATCGGCGAGCGTATTAATCCTTCTGGCAAGCAGAAGTTGGTTGCAGCATTACAGGCTGGCAACCTAGAGCTTGTGCGCAAGGAGGCTCTAGCTCAGGTGCAAGCTGGAGCGGATATCCTCGATGTCAACGTCGGTGCCGCCGGTGTGGATGAGGTGACCC
This sequence comes from Dehalococcoidia bacterium, assembly GCA_030619865.1. GTDB lineage: Bacteria > Chloroflexota > Dehalococcoidia > Dehalococcoidales > JAUXAP01 > JAUXAP01. The sequence continues at coordinate 20,488 of JAUXAP010000001.1, forward strand.
TGCTTCCCCAGGCTGTGCAGGCAGTGACGGATGTAGTAGATGTACCCTTATGTCTTGACAGCAGTAATCCCGCAGCCTTAGAGTCGGCCTTAAAAGTCTATCACGGCAAGCCCCTCATCAACTCAGTCACTGGTGAAGAACACCGTCTGGTGAAGGTTCTGCCTCTGGTCAAGAAATACAAGACAGCAGTCATTGGTCTGACCATGGATGATGAAGGTATCCCGAATAATCCAGAGCGACGAGCAGCCATCGCTCATAAGATTGTGGAGCGGGCCGAGGCATCTGGTATCCCCCGTGAGGATATTATCATTGATTGTCTGAGTTTGTCGATAGGAGCAGATAACGAAGCTGGTCTGGTGACCATCGAAACCATTGGCAAGGTAAAGGCTGAGCTGGGGGTAAACTTGACTCTAGGAGCTAGTAATATTTCTTTCGGTCTACCTGATCGTAATTTGCTTAATAGCGCCTTCTTGGTCACGGCTATCATTGCCGGAGTGAACTGTCCCATCGTGGATGTGGCTAAAGCACGCCCGATTATCCTAGCTGCTGACCTAATTCTGGGTCGCGATAAACACGCCAGACGTTATATTGAAGCTTACCGCCAACGCTAGAGACCAGATAAATCCCTACTTAATGTCCAATTCTTCTACTTTTTCTGGGGTGGGTATACCAGTTTTCGCATCCCAGCCCATTAGAGTATAGTAATAGCTTTTAGCCTCCTCCAGCTGTTCACGGTCATAGAACTTGGTGGATAGGACTCCATTCCTTTTCGGCTGGAAGAAACGGTCAGGCAGCTTATCGTCAGCAGCACTGAGCCCCTCCCGAATATTAAATAGCCTAGCCATGGTCATAGTTCTCTCAGCTGCCCTCAGCATTTCAACTGGGCTGGTATCCCAGCCAGTAACTGCTGTCAATATATCAGCAACCTGGTTTGCATCATAAGGTAGCATTGCGCAGACCACAAGATTATCTATAACAATATTAAACAGATGTATATCTCGGAATGCGGCTACCTTACGTACCCCAAGGTCATCAGCGGGAAGAGGCTCCAACATTCCTAAGAGCCTAGCGCTATCAAAGGATGACCCCGGTTGGCTGTAGCCAGTATCATGCATATTGTCACAGTGGTCAGCCCCGTGCGGGTTAACCGCATAGCCTAAGCCCAGAGCCGCTTTTACTCTCGGATCATGCATTCCTAGTTCCAGTCCCTTACTGTGCATGGCGAATTTCTCGGCCCCTTTGCCGATTTTTTGGGCAGCCCGAGCCGTTCCCTCAGCCAGCAGGTCGCCAATACCCTCACGCCTGGCAATCAATTCAATGACCTTAAGCATGGCTTCAGCATTGCCAAATTTCAGTTCAATACCATTGGTATCCTTAGTAGTCAGCAGCCCGTTCTCAAAGCACTCCATGGCGAAAGCAATGACAGCCCCTGCAGAAATGGTGTCCAGAGAATAGGCATTACAGAGTTCATTCCCTTTAGTGACTGCCTTAAGGTCGCCTATGCCACAGTTAGAACCTATAGCGGCTAATGTTTCATATTCCGGGCCACCGTAGGCAGGATCAACAGAGTAAGGTTCGTCAAACTTGACCACCTTTTTACAGCGAACAGGACAGGCATAACAAGCTTCCATCTTAATCCTGATGGTGTCTCTTATTGCCTGAGCACTTATATCTGTTGCCGCTGGGAATTCACCATCTAAGAAATTACGAATTGGTAGATTCCCAGTAGCGATATGGGTCTCCATCATCGCCCCGGTGCCCAAGTCATGAAGCGATGCCCAACGTTGCGGATTGTCTAAGACCCACTGCCGGATTTCCTTCACACGCTCAGGGTCAGCCACTTTGGGTCTCTTGTGACCTCTAACAGCAATAGCTTTGAGGTTCTTGGAACCCATTACTGCCCCTGTGCCTCCTCTGCCGGCAGCATCCTTAAGGTCGTTCATGATGCAGGCAAAGCGTACCAGGTTTTCTCCCCCCGGCCCTATGGATGTTACTCGAATCAGACTATCTCCCAGCTCATCTCTAATAGTCTGTTCTGTCTCTTTGGTATTCTTTCCCCAGAGGTGGCTGGCGTCCCGTAGGCTGGCTTCTCCATCCTGAATCCAGAGGTAGACCGGTTTTTCCGCCTTACCCTCAACAATAATAGCATCAAAGCCAGCATGCTTGAGCTCGGCACCCCAGAATCCACCAACCTCTGACTTGGAATAGCTTCCGGTCAGGGGCGATTTGGCACCAATACAATGACGACCACTGCCCGGTAATGGGACTCCGGTCACCGGTCCAGCGGCAAAGATTAGCTTGTTATCGGGACCTAGTGGGTCAACCCCTGGTTTTAGTTCCTTCCACAGAAAGTAGGCAATGAAGCCAGCACCACCCAAATACTTCCGGCAGAAAAGTTCATCAATTGTCTCTTCAGATATGCTATTGTCAGACAGATTCACTCTCAGGATTTTACCGTTATAACCACCCGGTACCTGTTCAGCCATCAACTTTACCTCCTTGTACTATTTGGCATAACTTACTGAGCAGTATAAATCTGTGGCCAGATGTAGTCAAGCCAACTCAGTCTCTTCTGACTACGCCATTCCTCCTGTATCTGCCAAAGGTTTCTTGCTACAGCATACACTGTGCAACAATCATTTAAGTTTGCTGATTTGACAGCCACAGAGCCAAGGTTTTATCATTACCATTGTAGTTGATAACCGACGTAAGGAGGACATCAATGATTAATAGGATTGCCATTGTCAAACCTCACCCTTTTCCCATGATACTAAAGTACACTGACATTCGCAGCTATATTCTTACCGGCGTTTTCGTTTTATTAAATGTTGCCGTACCTTGGGTTTTCCACCAGTTTCATCTGGCTGGTCCCACCTTCCTACCCATGCATATCTTTGTCTTCGTAGCCGGATTACTATTTGGCTGGCGGGCGGGTTTAATTGTTGGCTTCCTTACCCCCCTGGCTAGCTATACGGTATCGGGAATGCCAGTGCTGCCGATTTTACCCCAAATAGTAGTTGAACTTTCTGTCTATGGTCTGGTAGCCGGGATGCTACGGGAAAAGTTTAATCTGCAAATGGTGTGGGCACTACTGGGAGCGATGATAGCCGGACGTTTAGCCTTATGTCTAGGAGTTTTAGCGATATACCTTACTATAGGAAATGTTTATAGCCCCCTCGGTTTAGAAGCTAACCCATTATTCGTGGCTTGGTCGGTAATTAAACAGGGATGGCCAGGCATCGTTATCCAGCTAGCTTTGATACCGGCAGTTATCTGGCTGGTAGGGAGATTGACCGCGAAAACGTCGAGGAGTAGATAGCCTTAGGTGCACAAGCATCTCTTCAACGGATTCTTGGCCAGCAGTGACACCCTTCGGGTGTATAAAGGTGACAAATTAATCTTCTCCTCAGATAAAGATAGATTGCTGCCCTTACTTGAATACATTGATCGGTTTAGTCCTCATCACCAGCAGGTAGTAATATTCGATAAAATAATGGGTAACGCTGCCGCCTTGCTATCCATCAAGGCTGGTTGTCAGGAGGTATACAGTCCGCTGGGCAGCCAGCTCGCTGCCAAGACACTGGACAAATATGGCATTAAATATCACCTTGCCAAAGTTGTACCCTATATTCAGAAACCTGGCGGGGAAGATATGTGCCCTATGGAGAAACTATCGATAGATAAGGGGCCAGAAGCATTCTATAAAGTAATGAGAAACATTATCAATAAAAGGGCATAAAAAGTAATCTTGTAATATGCTATAATTTCGCTGGTGGGGATATAGCTCAGTAGGGAGAGCGCTGCGTTCGCATCGCAGAGGTTGGGGGTTCGAATCCCCCTATCTCCACCAAAGGGAACGATAAATTGCATCTCTGGGGTAGAACAAGCTGGTCCTAATCAGTAATGAAAAGGCAGGATTACACTTTGTAGGCCTGCCAAGTACCCATGCAGCCGTGACCCTTACGCACGTGGAACAGACCTTTAGCTGGTTCGGCAATGTAGCCAACGATTGAGTGATTATGTCCTTCTCCATGGCGACAAATGCCAGCGGGGTCACCCTCGTGGTCTGCCAGAATAGCTTTCATTGTATCTAATGTTATCTTTCCCCACTGTTCCTTAATAAGGTAACGCATACGTTCTAAGCGTGGCTTAGAATCGGGTAGCCAATCCGGGTCATAAGGAATGAACTGAGGTACGAGATAGTGGTTAGTGTGGATGCGCCAATCTGGATGGTCGTCGGTGAAGATGGCAACACCTCCAGGTCTAACTTCAACGTCAGCAATGCTGCCTTGACCATCACATATTACCTTATTGAAAGCAGAACAGGTTCTATTCTGCTCTAATAAGCTCACACACTCCTCAACAGTCCGCTTCTCTAGCATAATTCGGTTTAAAGGATAACGAAACATGGCTCGCCGAAATTCGAGGTCCAGGCTGTGAAGACCATTGATTAAGTGGGCTACCCCGTACTCATTCATTCCCTGATGGCCCAACTGCCCGGCACAAGTAACCATAAGCGCCCTGGGACGCTCATCACTAGGTTTGACATGAAGTAGGATAGTGATATCGCTGAATTCCGGCCGCATGTCCTCATTCTGACCTATGATAGTATTACCGTCTGCGGTTGCCGAATCAGTAATAGCAAAAGCAGTACAGCCACCTCCATGCGCTTTAGCAACCTCATGCCTGGTCTGGCAAAGCAAAGCCTCTTCGAAGCTTATGTCCGCTCCTTTAGCCAGACCACGGATTTCGTCCACCAGCGCTACGCTTAGATTCTCAAACATGGGCAGGAAAGCCATTGCGCAGTTGCAGAGTAACTCATGGGGTTCCCCGGTCATCTTTTCAATCCATCTTAGATAGTTTCGCACTAGCTGGCGTGCCTGAACACCGTGCTGATACCCCATCTCATACGATGTACCTGATACTTCTATGAGGGGGAAAGTATTTTCTCCAGTATTCATGCTCAACTCATCTCCTTTCCAATAAAAAGTTGCTTAAAGGAAAGGGTTCTCACCCTCGTAGTATACTCCTTTTGGCAGATTGAATGAAATATCTTCAATACCGAGCATCTTAAAAATATTAAAGACTGTTTTTCCTACATACCTAAAGGCAACTGCAGTATGGTGCGGGAAGTGTTTGGCGAGAAGAACGTGCCGATAAAACCGTCCCATTTCAGGAATAGCAACCACCCCGATGCCGCCAAAAGATTTAGGGTCAATATCAAGAATCTCCCCTTCGGCGACGTATGCCTTCAATTGTGCATCTGCGGTAGACTGGAGCCGAAGTATCGTTAATTCTCCTGGCCTGATTCGTCCTTCCAACGTGCCCCGGGTGATATCAGGTTCTCCATCACCCTCCAAGATTCGCTTCATAATGCGCTGGTATTGAAGGGAAAATGTTTTGAGACAGGAGCTTGGAGTATTTCCACAGTGAAAGCCCATGAAAAGGTCGCTTGGTTTATAATTTTTCACGACCGCTTTTGCCACCTCAACCATATCATAAGGAACACTGTTATTGAGATCGAGAAGTGTGACGGGCAATTCTGTTGCCGCAGCAGCAATATACTCGGATAATGCACCGTAAATATCAACTTCACAGGCAACGGGGATACCCTTGCTCGCCAATCGGGAATTAACAAAACAGGGGACAAACCCAAAATATGATTCAAATGCTGGCCAACATTTATTGGCAAAAACTCCGAATTCCGATGCGCCGAGATTATCTTCGTAGAATTTGATAAGAGCGACTTCATACTGTGCCAGTTTTTTCAACAGTTCAGGATATGTATTGCCTGCTCCTAGTTCAGCCGCCATTTCTTTCTCGACCGTTTCAACTGCCGGGTCATCTTTAGCCTTCAGGAAAATGTCGTAGAGGTCCAGCTCACTATTCTCCATGATTTCAACACCAAGGTCGAACAAAGGCTTAATCGGCGCATTGCAAACAAGGAAATCCTGCGGCCTTGGCCCGAAGGAAAAAAGCTTTAGGTTTTTTAACCCGATGATAACACGGGCTACCGGAATAAAATCCTTAATCATATCGGCAATCTCGGGAGCGATACCAACCGGATATTCAGGAATATGTGCATTTACCTTTCTTAAATTTAAATTATAAGAAGCATTCAGCATCCCGCAGTATGCATCTCCCCTGCCATCGAGAAGGTCATCTTTGGTTTCTTCAGCTGCCGCACAAAGCATGACCGGCCCACCAAATTTCTGGGCTAACATGGTTAAGGGGCCTTCGGGACCAAAGTTACCAAGATATATGACCAAAGCATTGACGTCTTTCGCCTTTATTTCATCCAGCGCTTTTAAGACGTCGTCCTCATGTTCAATAACGGTTTCGAGCTTAGTCACAGGGATTTGCTTTTTGCTACATTTCTCAACAACTTTATCTCGCCTTTTTTGGGCTAGTTCAATTGGAAAACAGTCCCGACTTACCGCAATAACACCAGTTTTTACTTCTGCTATGTTTCTCATTTCATTTATCTCCTGTTGTGTTGTCCGTAATATGAATTTTCGCCATGTTTACGATTAAAATGCTTATCGATTAATGATTTTCTTATAGCTGAGATATCAGGGTTAATCGAAAGTGTATCAAGTGCCATCTTCGCCAGATATTCAAGAATAACAGAATGATACACTGCCTGTTCAGGCGTAATGCCCCAGGTGAAAGAACCGTGTGATGCAACGAGAACCATCGGAGTATGTTTGTACGAATAACTGTTGAATGTTTCAATTATCAGATTACCTGTTTCTGTTTCATAATCACCTTTAATTGCCTCATCGGACATTATCGCCGTGCATGGAATTTCTCCTGGAGAATAATCCGCATGAGTCGTCCCCAGACAAGGGATAGCTCTTTGTGCTTGTGCCCAAGCAACAGCATAAGGTGAATGTGTGTGAACAACCCCACCGATTTCAGGAAAGCTTTTGTATAGAACGAGGTGAGTTTTGGTGTCCGAAGAAGGATTTAAGTCTCCTTCTATAATACTGCCATCAATGCCAACAAGCACCATCATCTCAGGGGTAAGTTCTTCGTAGGCAACACCGCTTGGTTTGATGGCCACGATGCTTTTTTCTCGGTCAATGCCGCTTACATTTCCGAATGTATAGACAACCAGGTTTTTCTCATTAAGTTCAAGGTTCGCTTTACAAACTCTTTCTTTTAGTTCCTGTAATAATCCCATGATGTACTCGCCTCATTTTTAATTCATTATTTCATGTTCTACAAAAGTGCCCAGCTTACCATATTTCTCATACAGGACTTTATATTTCTCTGCATTCTCCGGAACAGGCACATATTCCTTCACAAAGCCGCTGTTCATATGTTGTTGTGCTTCCTCAATGGTCTTATATATCCCGGCAGCAGTGGCGGCACACATTGCAGCACCCAAAGCACAGACTTGGTCGGAGCCACAGACTTTAATAGGTCGGTTCAATACATCGGCAATAACTTGCATAACAAAGCTTGATTTTTGGGGGATTCCCCCGATAGCGATGATCTGCTTAATAGCAACACCCTCAGATTCAAACCGGTCATTAATTTTCCTGGCTCCAAAAGCTGTCGCCTCTATAAGCGCCCGGAAGATTCGCGGAGCGTCACTGCCGAGGTTAAGCCCCATTATAGCCCCTTTCAAAAATTGGTTGGCATCAGGTGTCCTTCTTCCATTCATCCAATCAAGAGCAATGATACCAGATTCATCGATAGGGATTTTCTCTGCTTCACTTGTGAGAGCAGGAACGATTTTCTCATCAATTTCAGCTGAAAGTTTGGCTTTTGTTTGGTCATCAATAAGCGTAGTGGCTTGTAAAATGCTCGGTAAGGGCCAGTATAATAATGACCCAAACCAGGCATAGATGTCGCCAAAACCTGATTGCCCGGCTTCCAGTCCAATCATGTCAGGGATTACCGAGCCGTCTATCTGTCCACATATACCTTTTACCAATTTATCACCTAGCTCTTCTTTAGGTGCCAGTAACACATCACAGGTCGAAGTCCCTATTATTTTTACCAGTGTATAGGGTTTAATCCACGCCCCAATCGCCCCCATATGGGCATCGAAGGCACCGACGCCAATGACTACATCTTCTTTAAGACCGAGTCGTTTTGCCCATTCTGCGGAGAGAGTGCCTACTTTAACGTCGGATGTATAGGTCTCTTTATAGAGCCTCTCTTTTAGACCTTTTAGAAGTGGGTCGATTGCGATTAAGAATTCTTCATCGGGGAGGCCTCCCCATGATTCATGCCACATTGCTTTATGGCCGGCAGCACAGCGGCTCCTTTTTATGGTTAAAGGCCTCTTATTGCCGGTCAGCACCGCCGGTATCCAGTCACACAGTTCAATCCACGAATAGGCGGCATTACGAACTTTCTTGTCGGCTCTCAGGGTGTGCAATATCTTCGCCCAAAACCATTCTGCGCTATAAACACCACCTACATATTTGGTAAAATCAGTTCCACTCCATGTTTTGGCAACCTTGTTTATTTCGGCAGCTTCTTTTACCGCCGTGTGGTCTTTCCATAGAATAAACATGGCATTAGGGTTGTCTTGAAACTCCGGGAGCAAAGCGAGGAGGGTCCCTTCCTCATTTATCGGCCCCGGAGTAGAGCCGGTTGTGTCAACTGAGATACCTTTTATATTTTCTCTGACTCTTTCGGGTGCATTTTCCAGGCAAGCACTAATGGTTTTTTCCAATCCTTCAATGCAGTCGGCGGGGTGATGGCGAAATTGATTTTTCTCTGGCACACAATATTTGCCTTCCCTATATCGGGAATAATAATGCACCTCGGATGCGATTTCCCGGCCTGTTTCTGCATTGACAATAAGCGAACGTACTGAGTCGGTTCCAAAGTCGACTCCTATGACGTAACTGTCATTGCTCATTATGCCTGCCGTGGTAATAATATGTTTTTGATGTTTAATTTGCAAGGAAGGTTCATTTTGGGTTCCTGAGATTAATCACGGTCATGTGTTGGAGGCAATGCTATTGGGGCCTTCTTGACTTTCTCTAAGCGGTCCGTAGTTTTCTAACTTTAAGGATGCTATCCTGGCTGCAAATTCCCCTACCTCACGAAGGTCGTCGGTTTTTTGCCTTGAGAAGAGATATCCAGCCATATAGGTATCGCCACAGCCGGTAGGGTCGGCTAACTTCCTCGGGGTAAAGGAGGAGATTGAATAGAACTTCCCTTTAGAATAGATCAAGGAATCTTTACTGCCACAGGTTATAATAACCTCCTCCGGACCATATCCTGACAGCTTGACTGCCATTCCCTTCAAGTCTTCCTCCTGGGACAAAACCCTCGCCTCTTCCTCGTCGGCCTTTAAAATACTTACCAAAGGAAGGGCTTCTTCTTTCTCCTGCCAATCGGTGAGTCTGACTTTTCCGCTCTTTTGGTCAATACTTCTCAGAAACCCTTGCACATCAAGGGAGATTTTTGACCTCTCTGAAAGAGACCTTAGCACATCCAGAGGGATATCGCCTTTAGTCAAAGGGCCGAGATGGAAAATCCTTGAATGGATGTTCTCTACATCTTTGGTGGTGAATGGTAATGCAATGTCACTTACTTTTTGCTCCCTATTATCCAATTCCCTTGAGTAAATGTTTGTGAAAGCCGTTGTCCGAGGACTTTCCCTCAGAAAAACGGGAATCTTTTCTTTTTCTAACTTGTTCAAAAGAGGCGTTTCTTCCTTGCCAATCTTTGTAATCACTGAAACATTCATGCCCAAGCTTTTCAAAGCTATTGGCAAGAAATAGGCTGTGCCGCCCGGCATTTCCCTCTCCGTATCACCGATCCTTATTATGTCCTTCGTCACATGTCCTACTACACAAACGTCGAACATGTTTTCCCATCCTTTCATTCAGCGCTGAAACTCAGGCGTTACTTAATTTATTCAGCAGCCTGTTCCGGGCATAATAATAGCACCGCCTGCTAAAATCCGCTACTGACCAAAGAGAGCGGCACATATCGTCTCGTTACCACTGTTGCAAGCCAGATACTTTATTGCTAAAATTGCTTTTGGTGACAATTATCTCTACCAAGTACGCCCCTGTAGCTCAGGCGGATAGAGCAGCGGTTTCCTAAACCGCGTGTCGCGCGTTCGAGTCGCGCCAGGGGTACCAGTCAATTTAGGGGGCTTTATTGGTCTTGGGCAAATATGATAAAATCAGGGTGTAATTTTTTAATAAGCGCAGGAGTGTAGCTCAGTTTGGAAGAGCAGCGGTCTCCAAAACCGCCGGTCGGGGGTTCGAGTCCTCCCACTCCTGCCAAAGCCTGCCGAGGTGGTGGAATCGGTAGACACGCCATCTTGAGGGGGTGGTGAGCGTAAGCTCGTAGGAGTTCAAATCTCCTCCTCGGCACCAGAGCGGAAGTGGCTCAGCGGTAGAGCATCTCCTTGCCAAGGAGAAGGTCGCGAGTTCGAATCTCGTCTTCCGCTCCAATTTTTACCCAAACCCTCCTGACCAATCACAGACCATGGCTCAGTCGAGCCACCAAGCGCATAGGCAATCCATGTTCCACCATTCTGGCTTGAGTAGCGCCAATGTCATAAGGAATACGGTAGAGCCTGATTATCCTGGTTTCACTGTCATAAATAGCATAGCTGGCTCGGGGGTTACCGTCCCGGGGTTGCCCCACACCACCGGGGTTAATAATCAATCGGCTCTTGCCCAGTGTAAGCTCGGTATCAGGCAGGAATTGGTTACAGGAACAAGCACCGGTCTCACTATAACTGAACACCAGCGGCACATGAGAATGACCCACCAGGCAGAATTGGGTTTGGAAGTAAGCAAAGTTCTCCTTAGCCTCACTGGTTGAGAGGAGATACTCCCAGATAGGCTCTCTGGGGCTACCGTGCACCAGGGTAAAATCACCCTTGTGGATACTCAAGGGCAGATTTTCCAGATAGTCTACATCCTCAGGGCTTAATTGCTGAGCTGTCCAGTGACAGGCAGCGGCTGCCTCAGGGTTAAAATAGGAAGTGTCAAGCTTACCTATAGCCGCCCAATCATGGTTTCCGGCCAGGCAAACGTGGTTAGTTTGGCTCAGGAGAGCAATGCACTCGTGTGGATCGGGACCGTAGCCAACAACATCGCCCAAGCACCACACCTCCTCCACCCCGCCACGCTGTTCAATGTCAGCCAGCACCGCCGTAAAAGCAGCCAGATTTGAATGAATATCAGCAATAATAGCGTAGCGCATCCTGTTATTAAACAATATAGCAGTTTTTATACCGCATGCCTAGAGTTGAGAGATTGCCTCGCCTTCGGCTCGCAATGACAGAAAAAGAGGCTGGCAATGACCAATAAAAGGAACACAGTTCTTTACACTGGTATTACTAATGAACTAGGAAGAAGGGGCTACGAGCATAAGGGAAAAAGAGTATTGACAAATAAATATCCTGTGGTATGATAAAAATACAGTTAGCCTATTGGCAAAGTGAATAAGTTTCCAAGTGAGGTTGAAGGAGGCGAGAGCAAGAAAGAAATTTTCCAGGTTTTGTACCCTTTCATTGCTAACTTTTCCAACTTATTTACGTTATAATTATATAGAAAAACAAATTTAGCCTTGACAAATAGATTTCTTATGGTATAATACCTTGCTACACAGTGTTATGTGTGGTATAAATACACTGAAAAGGGGGTGATGCTATGGTAAGAGCCTGAAAGGTCGGCACTTACCTTTATTTATTGGCCGTCCTGGAAGGGAAAGAGTTATTAAACTCAACAACAGAAGTTAAAAAATCTTTCCTCTATCAAAGAAAGAATATGAGGTTTCATGTTCTTATTTGTGGAGATAAAGAAATATCCTAATAAGGAGGATAAATTAAAGGTCGATGAAAAAGAAATTTTCTAGAATACTAGGGGTAGTGGCAACCATCGCCTTGTTGGCCAGCCTGACCTTGTTTGCAGCTCCAGTAAGTGCGATTAGCCAGGCTACGGTTACCATAACGGATGCTGATGATGACATCAGTATGCCAAATGCTGACTATGCTATCTTCTTCACCATATATGAGGAGCTTGGTTATACTGATGCGGATACTTTTGATAAGATCGTTATAACCTTTCCTGAAGACACGGTCATAGCTGCACCTACCGCTACAATTGGTGCATCACCAGGCTGGATTGGTGGGTCGTGGGATGATGCAACGACAACTAATGTAACCTTTGATTTCGATGCTACCGACCTGACAATTAGCGCCGAGCTGGGTGCAGGCGATGAGATTGGGGAAAATGCTAGCGTACGGATTGAGATTACCGCTGGTATTACCAATCCCACTACTGAAGGCGACTATACCCTGGACATAGAAACCTTTGCGGAGGATGCGGCTGTAGATACCTCTATAGAGGATCTGGCAACGTCAGAGACCTACGAAATAGAAGCTCCAACGGTTGACCCACTTCCAGGCATAGTTGAGGTCTACAATCCAAGCGATACACTCATGGCCGCCTTTACTGGAGACGACGCCGTCATTGATGCCATAACTGCTGCCACTGATGCGGACTGGGTGATAAAGCTTGGCCCGGGCACATACTACGACACCGACGACGATTTCAACACTGCCGTTGCTGGTGTGACTTTTGAAGCTGCCGGTGACGTCACCTGGGAGGGCGCCGCGCTCGTTGATGTTGACGACATAACCATTGATGGCATCATCTTTGATGGTGACCTAACCGTTACCGGTGACGATTTCATCCTTCAGAACGCCGTTATTGATGACGCCGGGACACTGATTATCAATGCCGGTGGCACTGACGCCACGATAGATACCGTCACCTTTAACGTAGAGGATGATGTCGGCATTGAGGTGGATGAGGATGATACCGTAATCACTGACTGTACCTTTATCATGGAGGAAAACGGTAGAGGCATCAGCGTTGAAGATGGCGGCACTGATACCGATGTGGAAGATAGCACCTTCACCGGAGACGCAGGGGAGGGAGTCGGTATTGAGGTTCTCAATGTCGCTTCAAACCTGGAGGTTGAAGGTAGCACCTTCGACGACCTGGCCACGGCATTTGATATCAATGGTGGCACAGCCGACATCACCGGCAACACCATTCAGAACTCGGAGGGTCCAGCCATTGATATTGACGGTGCTGCTTTGGTTACCATTCACAACAACACCATCACCGGTAACGACAACTCGGTTATTATCGACATTGCTGACGATACTAATGCTGCCACTACGCTCGCTGACGACGTCTTCATGATGTTCAACACCATTACCGACAATGTCGGTGACGAAGATGGCGTGCTGGTGGACAACAACGATGCGGCATCAACGGACGACATTCCCTTCGTCTGTGTCAACAACTGGTGGGGTAATGCCGATGGTCCGCCCGAGGGTGAGGACGCCTTTGCAGGCGAAGTGACCTTCGAGCCGTACCTGCCTGGTCCTATAGCAACTTCAGCTATTGAGACCGCTGTAGCCTTTAACACTCCTGCCGATTTCGAGACTGCAACCAGCGTGATTGTGGAATCAACAGCTGGCGCTGGTGTCATGGATATCGTTGGCGCCGCGCAGTATACAGCCAACCCAGTAGCTGCCATTGACAACGCAACTGGCTTCTGGGATGTAAGCGTCATTGATCCTGATGCTGCCATCACTGAAATTACCATCAGGATCTACACCACTGTCACCGAGGATACTGAGGTCTGGGTCTGGGGTGAGGCTAGAGGCGAGTGGCTAGAAGCCGTTGACGCGGCAGGTGACCCTAACTATACTCCCAACCTGTTCGCCGGCTTTATTGCCATCGCGGTTACCGATCTCAGCGTTCCCACCATTGACGACTTAGCGGCACTGCCATTTGTCGTGATTGAGGAGCCTGCTCTGGCAACTGCGGTAGACATCACCGCTCCAACCATTGGTGCTGTGGACATCTCGGTTACTCCCACCCTTGCCTGGACAGCGGTGGCCGATGCTACCTACGAGGTCCAGATAGCCCAGGATGCCACATTCGCCATCTTAGACGAAGCGGCTACCTCACCGACTAATGCCTATATAGTGACGACTGCCCTTGCTGAAGGCCAGAGCTACTACTGGAGGGTGAGAGCAGTTACCGATGCCGGTGCTGGTGCTTGGGCGACAGGCGTCTTCACTACCGCGACACCAGAACCAGAAGCAGAACCACCGATAGTCATTGAAGAAGCTCCACCAGCTCCTGAGATAACGGTGACGATACCAGCTCCAACAGTAACACAAGCCATAGATCCAGGATTACTGTGGGCGATTATCGGAGTTGGTGCGGTACTGGTTATTTCCCTGATTGTCCTGATTGTCAGAACAAGACGGGCAGTATAACCAACCGCCTGGTTCGGTAAAACCGGATACAAGAGAGGTCGCTTAAAGCGACCTCTCTTCTTTATTATCTCTTAGTCAGCCGAAAAGTTCTGGCAATTCTTTTGTGTCATTGCAAGCCGAAGGCGAGGCAATCCGACCCTCAAGACCCCGAACCATTCCAGATTCTTCGTCACGTTCCTTCACTTCGTTCAGGACAAGCCTCAGAATGACAGGGGCTGTGTCATTGCGAGGAGCGTTAGCGACGAAGCAATCCCATACACGCTTTGAGATTGCTTCATTACATTCGCAATGACAGACACGGGGTTGTTAAACACTCTCTAAAGACCAACAAAATTGACTTCCTATTAGAGCAAAGGTAAAATTCGCCATGTGGCGAAGATAAAAATTCCCTTCGTATCTTTGACGCTGATTTTGGGGCTGAGCCTACTCGGTTTCACCAACCTCACCACTCCAGCGAATGCCACCACAAATACGATAGAATGGTCCGGGGTTAATATCCCCACCGAGGGCGAGCCGGGCAACTGGGTGCTAGCTAGCGGCTCGGACATCCGGCACCTGACCACGACTATTGATGGCACCCTCTACGGCTACGTCAACCCCTCAGGAACAAGCTATACACTATTCAAGTCTACAGATGGCGGCTATAGCTGGTCATCTACCGGGGAGGTCACGGACGCCATAGTTGCTCTAGCCACTGCTACTGATGATGCCGATATTGTTTGCTATGCCACTGCGGCTGATGTCTGGCAATCCACTGATGCCGGTAGTAACTTTAGCCCGCTGCCAACAAATCCGGGTGGGGCTGGCAGCGACAATATTGAAATCACCAGCATTGATGCTGCCCGACTGGATAGCAATAGTGTTATCATCATCGGCACCAGAGACACCGATGATTCACAATACGGCGGTGTCTATATCCTGGACGAGAACGAGCCGCCCGCCGGTTGGATAAACACCAATATAGGCAACTATGATGTCTGCGCTGTAGCCTGCTCGCCAAACTTTACCGCTAACCGGCAACTCATAGCCGTGGTCACTGACGAGCAAGATACCTTTGTTACCACCAAAATTGGTGATACTGGCTGGGGCGAGGTTATCGGTGATGCTACCATTGCCGGGCTGGCACCAAGAGCGGCGGCTATTGCCTTCCCTGACGACTACGATGCCACCACTGAGGACTATGTCCTGTTTATGGCTATTGACACTGGCAGTGATAACGGTGATGTCTATAAGATTGAGGGGGTGTCAGCACCGGGCAGCTCAGTAGCTACTGACCTTAATATTGGTTCGGCTTATGGCCTGAGCTATGTTGATGTTACCGGGCTGGCTGCCACCGGTAATGCCATCACTGCTAATCTACTGGCTGGTGCCACCAGTAGCGCCCAGGTCTACATCAGTATTGATGGCGGGAACAACTGGACAAGGAGCGCTAAAGAGCCAACAGGTCAGACAAAGACCGAGGTGGTTATGGCTTCTGATTTCACTAGCTCCGGCACAGCCTACGCAGCTACCAGTGGTACCGAGAGTGCTTTTTCCCGCACTACAGATGGCGGTACTGCCTGGAACCAGGTCAGCTTAATTGACACTACAATCGGGATTGGTAACATTCTTGACCTGGCAATATCTCCTGACTACAGCCAGAATAAGACCTTATTTATGCTCACCTTCGGCGGAAAGCACAGCTTGTGGCGAAGCTTAAGTGGCGGCGAAAAATGGGAAAGGGTGTTTACCAGCACCTTGCCTAATGTTGACAGTATTAAGCTGGTTGAGCTTTCCCCTCAATATGGTAATGGCAGTCAGGTAGTCTTCTTAGCCGGGGCTAGTAATGGCAATCCAGCAATTTGGAAATCAACAGATAACGGACAAATCTTCACCCTCCGAAGTGCCCCGTTTTCCATTGACACATGGGCAGTAGCTGATGATACTACCCTGTTTATCGGCAGCTATGATGGCAATAATGGACTGGTCTACCGCACTACTGATAGCGGTGTATCTTACTCTACCGGGGCAACAGCGGGTACTAATCCACTAAACTCCATTGTCTTATCACCTGACCATGAGCAGGATGAGACCATTCTGATAGGTAATACCAACGGCTGGGTCTACTGGTCTAGTAATGATGGCACCTCATTTGAGCCACTAGGCCAGCAATTACCTGAAGGACTATCACCTACCGACATAAGCAACATAAGCGTTGCCTTTGACCCCAAATTTGATAGCAATAAAACTGCCTACGCCGCCAGCGAGGCCAAAGCAACAACAGAAAATAAAGACCGTATCTACCGTTTCATCATTGACAAGAGTAATACCTGGGAAAGCATAGATAGTACCCTGCCCACCGATAGTATGCTCAACCAACTGATGGTATCAACTGATGGCATATTATATGCAGCTAACTTTATGACTGATGGTGGTATGGAGCGCTGCCTTAATCCCACATATTCACTGGGTCCGACATTTGAGACAGTAACCCATGGGCTTGATGATGGGTCTACCTTAACCGGACTATGGCTGTGCAACAACAGATTATGGTCAATTGATACCCAAAATACCGGGTTGATGACCTATATCGATAGTTTAACCCAGAGGGTTGTCCTGGTTTCACCAGCTAATAAGGGAGCAGGCATAGGTACTGTTATTGATTCCAGTGTTAGAGATGTTAAGCTTGACTGGGAGGTATTAGAGGAAGCTACCAAGTATGAGTGGCAATTTAACGATGAGCGTGACTTCTCCACTATTCCTACCGAATTTGAGGACGAGACTAAAGCCAGCTCAGCCCGGTTACCAGCTCTCGAGCCAGTTACCAAATACTACTGGCGGGTTAGAGCCATCAAACCAGTGTTAAGTCCATGGTCAGCCAGGTGGTCATTCACTACCGCTCTTGCTTCCCCTGAGCTTTTGAGCCCTGAGGCTGGTGTAGATGGGGTGCCGCTAGAACCAGTATTTCAGTGGAGCACTGTAGCTGGGGCAGATAGCTATGAGCTATTAGTGTCTGCTGATGCTTCTTTTGCTAATCCTTTAATCGCAAAGGTTGGTGTAACCGCCACAGCCTGGCAAAGTGATATAAGCCTAGACCCCGATGCTACCTACTACTGGAAGGTCAGAGCTAATGGGTCTAATAGTTATAGTGCCTGGAGTGCTGTTAGTGCCTTCACCACCGAGTCACTACCAGCCCCAGAGCCGTCACTACCGGCTGAGTCATCACCGTCAGAGCCATCACCACAGGCTGAGTCACCGCCAACACTAGAGCCACCAACGTCTGAGTCATCGCCACCGGCTGATCTACCACCCTCACCACCCCTCATCCAGCTAACCATCCCCGATTGGGCAATATATTCAGGCCTTGCCCTACTACTGACCATAGCTCTACTGTTAATTACCCTGCTGGTGCTGAGAATGAGGCGGTTCTAATCTCCCCAGAAACTACCATTCTCCCCTTATTTGAACAGAGGGATTAGAGGAAACGAGGTGGACAACCAATTTTAATAATCAAGCAAAACAATCTGCGTGCTGGCGGGCAAGCTTGGCTTAGTGATGGACAATTTGGGTTGGGGGGTGGCTTCCTTTACTCCCATCTCCTTGAGGAATCTCTCCACCGACTCCAGTTCCCAGTTCAGTGCCTCTGTTTTGTAGTGCATAGGAACCACTACCTTTGGCTCCAGCTGCCGTACTACCGCGGCTGCCGCAGAGGCATTAATAGTGGATACTCCACCTACCGGAAGCAGTAGCACATCCACATTGTCTAGCTCTTCAACCTGCCCGGTAGTAAGCACATGACCCAGGTCGCCAAGATGGCATATCGATACTCCATCTACCTCCATAAGATAGACAGTGTTTCTACCTCTTTCCTTGCCCTTCTCCTCATCATGAAAGGTGGCTATCCCTATAATCAGGACGCCACTGATTTCATACTCACCGGGTCTAATAACCAATCTTGGTTCACCGCCAATGCCCTGGGTATAGGAATGCCCTGGGTGTTGGTGGCTTACAGTTACAATACGAGCAGTAGGCTTACCTAATGAGTAGCCCAAGTTCGGTGAGTAAGGGTCAGTAATAACTGTGGCATGACTACCTTTAATTCTGAAACAAGAATGACCTAACCAGGTTATATCCATATTTCTAATACTTCTGCCTGCCTCAATATAGCATAGGTAAGTTTGTTGGTCAATTGGTAATCAGCAATCATCTCCTTTATCCTTCCCCTTTGACAAGACGATTCATGGGGGCTTGACAAGCGATGACTAAAGGTGGTAAGTTTAGATAGCATTAGCAGTCTAAGGCTTTGACTGCTAATTGGAGGTTGAGATGTTATCTCCTAGGACAGGAACCATACTCAAATCTATAGTGGGACAATATATTACGAGGGGAACACCAGTGCCGTCACAGAATCTTATCAAAGACTACGAGCTAGGGGTAAGTTCGGCTACCATTCGCAATGAGATGGCCTATCTAGAACGGGAGGGTTACATTACCCGACCTCATCCTTCAGCCGGAGGTATCCCCTTAGATAAAGGCTACCGCTACTATGTGGAGTCTCTGGGCGATATCAAGCTCCCTTTAACCGAACAGCATTTGATAAGTCACCTTTTCCACCAAGTGGAGAGAGAACTGGATGAGTGGCTACGTCTGGCAGCAGCACTTACAGCTCAGTTGGCTCGAAATGTGGCTGTAGTTACTATGCCCAAGCCAGTAGAGTGTCAATTCAAGCATCTGGAGTTAGTTGCCCTGCAAGACTTACTGGTACTGCTTGTCCTCGTCCTCCACGGTGCCAAGGTAAAGCAACAGCTAATAACCTTTGACCAGGTTATATCTCAACCGAGGCTAACGGTTATTGTCAACAAGCTAAATGCAGCTTATTCCGGCCTGACCCACTCACAGATTTCAGCTAAAGGTGTAGCCCTCTCCCCCACCGAACAACAGTTAACTGGTTGCCTAGTGAAGATAATGCAGACCGAAGATAAGCAAGAATATGAGGAGCCTTATCTCGATGGCTTGCACTTTATGCTTAACCAGCCAGAGTTTGCTCATAGCCAGCGGATGCAAGCCTTAATGGAACTAGTTGAGCATAGAAACCTGTTAAAGATAATTGTCCCCCAAGGGCTAGCCAGCCATAAGGTGCAGGTAGTTATTGGTAAGGAGAATCAAGCAGAGGTTATCCACGACTACAGTGTGGTCATTAGCCAATATGGTCTGCCTAATGAAGCTGTTGGTACTATAAGTATAGTGGGGCCTACCCGAATGCCCTATGCTCGCGCCATCTCTGCTGTAAACTACCTATCCTGGGTGCTGGGTAAGCTGGTGGCTGAGTTATATGGCAGAGAACCACCCACCGAGTCAGCCCCGCAGGATGCCAATTGACAAGGGGAAGTTAAGGGAGACGGGATACAGAGGGTAGGATTAAATAAAATCTAGGGGTAAGGGAGATAATAATGACAGAGGAAGACCAAACCGCTAAGGTAGAACCCGAGATTGCCGAGGTAGAGGATATAAAGGTACTAAAGCAGTCTCTGGCTGAGGAGAAGAAAAAAGCAGAAGATTATCTGGCTAACTGGCAAAGAGCCCAGGCAGACTTCATTAACTATAAGCGACGTAGTGAGCAGGAAAAGGAGGAGGTTAGCAAATTTGCTAACTCTCTGCTTATGCTCAACCTTCTGCCCATTCTTGATGATTTGGAACGAGCCCTTGCTTCTATTCCACCTAAGTTAGCCAAACTCAGCTGGGTAGATGGTGTTAGGCTCATTGAACGTAAGCTCTGGGCAAGTCTGGAGGCACAAGGGCTGTCTCAAATCAAGGCACAGGGAGAACCATTTGACCCCAAGCTCCATGAAGCGGCGATGCACAGTAAGGGTAAAGAGGGAATAGTTATTGAGGAGCTACAGAAGGGCTACAAGTTACATGATCGAGTTATTCGCCCGGCTATGGTAGTAGTGGGCAATGGAGAAGAGAAAGAGGAGACAAAGGAGGAGTAAATTATGGCTAAGGTTATAGGTATTGATTTAGGTACAACTTTTTCAGCGGTGGCGGTGATGGAGGCGGGAGAACCGGTAATTATCCCTAATGCTGAAGGCGGTCGCATTACCCCCTCAGTTGTAGCTGTGACCAAAGGTGGTGAGCGCCTGGCTGGACAGGTAGCTAAACGCCAAGCTATCACTAACCCTGACAACACCATCTTCAGCATCAAACGCCTTATGGGGCGCAAGTTTAACGAGCCTACCGTGGAATACGATAGGAAGCTTCTGCCTTTTAAGATAACCAAGGCAGCCAATGGCGATGCCTGGGTGAAGATGGGTGACAAAGAATATAGCCCACCTGAAATCTCGGCTATGATTCTACAAAAGCTAAAGGCAGACGCCGAAGCTTACCTCGGCGAGAAGGTTACCGAGGCTGTAATCACCGTGCCTGCTTATTTCAACGACTCACAGCGTCAGGCAACCAAGGATGCGGGCAAGATAGCCGGGCTAGAGGTGCTTCGCATAATTAACGAGCCGACCGCTGCCTCTCTAGCCTATGGTTTGGATAAGAAGAAGGAGGAGACTATCGCCGTCTATGACCTCGGTGGTGGCACCTTTGACATATCTATTCTTGAGCTAGGTGAAGGCACCTTCCAGGTTAAGTCAACCAACGGTGACACCCATCTCGGTGGCGACGATCTTGACCAGAGAATTATGGATTGGCTATGCGATGAGTTTAAACGAGACCAAGGAATAGACCTGCGGCAGGATAAAATGGCTCTGCAGCGACTGAAGGAAGCTGCCGAAAAGGCTAAAAGTGAGCTATCTACTGTTCAACAGACCGAGGTAAATCTTCCCTTTATAACCGCTGACGCTAGTGGCCCCAAGCACCTTAGTATTAACCTTACTCGGGCTAAACTGGAGCAACTAATAATGGACCTGGTCGAGCAAACCCTGGGTCCCTGTAAACAGGCACTAACTGATGCTGAGAAGACATCAGCCCAGATTGATGAGGTGGTCCTGGTTGGTGGGCAGACCAGAACACCGTTAGTCTATGAGAAGGTAAAGCAATTTTTCGGCAAGGAACCCCATAAAGGGGTCAACCCTGATGAGGTAGTAGCTATCGGCGCCGCAATTCAAGCCGGGGTGCTCAAGGGAGATGTCAAGGATGTTCTGCTGCTTGATGTTACCCCTCTCACCTTGGGTATTGAGACACTGGGCAGGGTGGCTACCCCCCTTATCCCCCGCAATACCACTATCCCTACGGAGAAGAGCCAAATCTTCAGTACTGCTGCTGATAATCAGCCCAGCGTGGACATTCACGTTCTCCAGGGAGAGAGACCTATGGCAGCTGATAACAGGACACTGGGGAAGTTTATGCTTGATGGCATCCTGCCGGCATCACGGGGTATGCCTCAGATTGAGGTCAGCTTCGATATTGACGCCAACGGTATCCTCAGCGTTAAGGCTCATGATAAGGGTACCGGTAAGGAGCAAAAAATTACTATCACTGCTTCCAGCGGACTCTCTAAAGAGGAGGTAGAGAAGATGCAGCGGGAGGCAGAGACACATGCTGCTGAGGATGCCAAGCGTAAAGAGGAGATAGAAACACGCAACGCTGCTGATACCCTGGCCTATACTGCTGAAAAAACCCTGCGCGAGCAGAAGGATAAGATACCCTCAGACCTGAACCAAGAGGTAGAGGACAAAGTAAAGGCGGTACGCTCCACACTACAGGGCACGGATATGGACGCCGTCCGCCGAGCAACTCAGGAATTAAATGAAACCATGCAAAAGGTAGGGGCAACCATCTACCAGCAGCAACCACCTCCCCCGCCGGGTGGTGAAGCACCGAGAGGCAAGGAAGGTGGTGAAGAAGGCACCGTAGAAGGCGAATTCCGCGAGGTTTAGTATGATGTGGCTAAAGCTCCACATGCATACTCCCTACATATCTATAGCGAGGTAAAAAAATAATATGCCAACCAAGCGCGATTATTATGAAGCCCTCGGCATAAATAGAAATGCCACTGATGAGGAAATAAAGAAGGCTTTCCGAAAACTAGCCTTCAAGTATCATCCTGACCATAACCATGAGGACAGGACCGGGGAAAAGTTCAAGGAGATAAACGAAGCCTACGAGGTGCTCTCTGACCCTGATAAGCGTGCTGCCTATGACCGTTTCGGGCACAGTGGTGCTGAAGGGTTCTTCGGGCGAGGTTTTGAAGGGTTTAATTTCGGCGGCTTTGGTGATATCTTCGACGCCTTCTTTGGTGGAACAACCACTGCCACCCGTCAAACACCACAGCGCGGTACTGACCTGGACTACAGGCTTACTATTACCCTCGAAGAGGCAGCCTTTGGTTGCCAAAAGGAGCTAAATATATCCCGCACCGAGAATTGCTCTTTGTGCCAGGGCACTGGTTCCAAGCCAGGTAGTCAACCTAAGCGATGCACTAACTGTAACGGCACCGGTCAGGTGCGCCGAGTCCACCAGAGCCTCTTCGGCCGCTTTACCAATGTTACTACCTGCTCCCGATGTCATGGCGAGGGCAGAATTATCACTGAGCCTTGCCCGCAGTGCCGGGGCACAGGCAGGGAGAATCGTCAGCGTAGCATTTCAGTCAAAATTCCGGCTGGAGTTGATGACAGCACTCAAATACGTCTCAAGGGTGAGGGTGACGCCGGGAGAAGAGGTGGCCCTTCAGGTAACCTCTACATCACTCTATCAGTACTGAAGCATGAGTTCTTCACACGAGATGGTGACAACATTCTCTACGAGTTGCCGATTAACTTTGCGCAAGCTGCCCTTGGCACTGAAGTAGAGGTGCCTACTCTGGACGGTAACACCAAGCTTAAGATCCCGGTTGGTAGCCAGGCGGGCACCGTCTTCCGGCTTAAAGGCCGGGGCATTTCTCATTTGCATAGGAGGGGGGGTGGCGATCAACTAGTTACATTACTTGTAGTTACCCCTGATTCGCTAACTAAAAAGCAGCGCCAGCTATTTCAGGAGTTAGCTAACAGCTTGAGCCCGGCTAAAAAGCAGCAAAGCAAATCTTGATTTTGGGTAGCTTTTAAAAGTTTAGAATACCTTCAGCGCCTAAAGAGGGAAAATAGCTTCCACTTCCGACCGGTCAGCTCATGCCTAGCCTCAGCCGCCATCAGCTCAGCCACAGCCTGTTGAAGGTTAACACCTTCATACAATACCCGATAAATCTTTTCAGTGATAGGCATTCCCAGCCCAATCCGCTGGGCTAGATTCCAGGCAACAAGGGTGGTGCTCACCCCCTCAGCCACGCCAGTCATTGAATCGGTTATCTCCTTTAACGAGCGCCCCTTAGTTAACTCTACTCCAACATAGTGGTTACGACTCAGCGGACTGGCACAAGTAGCCATTAAATCACCTAAGCCGGCTAGCCCGGAGAAAGTAAGAGGATTTGCCCCGAGAGCAGTCCCAAGAGCAGTCATTTCAGTCAGGCCACGGGTGATAAGAGTTGCCTTGGCATTGTCGCCATAGCTCAGCCCGTCAGCCATGCCAGCACCCAGAGCAATGATATTCTTTAGTGCCCCACCCAACTCCACACCGATGACATCGGTATTGGTATATACACAAAGCTTGGGAGTAGCTAACAGCCTTTGAGCTTTCCTGGCTACAGCCTCATCCCGGGCAGCCACCACAGTAGCCGCTGGTAAGTCGCTAAGAATCTCCCGAGAGAGATTAGGCCCGGAAAGGACGCAAATGTTAGACCAAAAGTGAGGCTCTATCTCTTCAGCAATCACCTGTGACATACGTTTGCTGCTATCAATCTCTAAGCCCTTGGCGGCGCTCACTATCAGTATCGACTCCTTAAGGTGCTTGGCAACTAACTTTATATTTTGCCGCATCGTCTGTGATGGTACAGCAAGGATTACTGCTTTTACATCAGCTAGTGCCTCACTCAAGGAGCTGGTAGTAGATAATCGAGAAGGAAAGGTAACATTAGACGGCACGGCTGAATTAGAATCAGCCTTTCTCAGTTCAGTGGCTTCTTGCTCAGTACGAGCCCACAGCTTGACCTGTAGTCCCTTATGGGCTAGCACCACCCCCAAGGTTATCCCCCAGGAAGTGGTGCCAATGATGGCAATCTTGGGCATATCTCACCCCATATTCTCTTCAGGCGGGGGTGAATCTACTTGCTTAGCCTTCTCACCCAGCTTACGTTCCTTGCCTGATATTAATCTGACAATATTATCCCGGTGCATAACAACGATTAATATAGTGCCTATTAAAGCGTAAGCCAGATACTCAATAGGGAAGCCATTCATAAGAGTGAGAGGCACTAATATGGCATAGGTGCCTACTACTCCAGCCATGGAGCCTAGCGATGCAAACTGGGTTAAGCCAGCACTGATAATTGCAATCTGACCGCCAAATAACGCTGCCACCGGGCACAAAGCAATTAATCCACCAAAGAAGGTGGCAACACCCCGCCCTCCGCGGAATTTAAGAAATACTGGCCAAACATGGCCGGCTATAGCCGCTAAAGCTGCCAGGACTTGGGCAAGAAACGCCCCCAGGGCAAAGTCACCTACTACCATATAGCTTCTACCAACTATCAATCCAGCAAATACTACCGCCAGCGCTCCCTTTATTATATCGAACCCGGCTACCAGAGCCGCCGCTTTCTTACCAGCCATCCGCAACACATTAGTCGCCCCTGTCTTGCCACTACCATATTCTCTGACATCCACCCTAGCCGTTAGTCTGCCTATCAATGCACCAAAAGGAATAGAACCCAAAAGATAACCAAGAATTACTACAGCAACAAATTTGGCTATCAGCATGATTCACCTCTTGTTTTAAAGACTAAACGAAATGGGTTGCCAATGAAGCCGAACGACTGGCGCAGCTTGTTCTCCAAGTAGCGTTGATAGGAAAAATGTATTAGCTTGGCATCGTTAACAAAAAAAACAAAGGTCGGTGGGTTTACCTCAGTCTGAGTAGCATAGAAAATCTTTAGCTGCTTACTACCGATTCGTGGCAGATTGTGACTTGCTATTGCCTGCTGAACCACACTATTAATTTCAGCAGTAGGTACCCGCTTGAGCCTCTCCTGATATACCTGGCACACCTGAGGCATAATCTTGTCTACCTCCTGCCCATATTTAGCTGAAATATACAGCACTGGCGCATAAGGCATAAACTTGAGTTGCCTTCTAATATGTCTATTATACTCGGTTATGCCCTTATCTGCAACTAGGTCCCACTTATTAACTACCACCACAATTCCCTTAACTGCCTGCTGAATATAACCAGCAACATGCATATCCTGAGCCGTAGCTGGCTCAGTGGCATCCAGAACAAGCAAAACTACATTAGCCCGGTCAATAGCACGCAGGGCACGGATTACACTATACCGCTCCACCCCTCGCCCCAGCCGCCCCCGCCGCCTGATACCAGCTGTATCAATAAGTAGCACACTTTGCCCATCAAAGTCAAGTGGGGTATCTATGGCATCGCGCGTAGTCCCTGGAGTATCATCAACAATAGTCCGCTCCTCACTCAGAAGGGCATTTAAGAGCATTGACTTACCAACATTAGGCCTACCGACAATAGCCACCTTCATAACCTCTGGTTCGGCTTCAACCACTGATGGCACCGGTAGCAACGCAATAATTCTATCCAACAGCTCAGCAGTACCTCGACCGTGATAGGCACTAATAGCTAATGGCTCACCCAGACCTAGCTCATAAAATTCTATCACCTCGGCCTCAAGTTTAGCATTATCTACCTTATTAGCTACTAATACTATGGGCTTGCTTGTCCGACGAAGCATATCAGCAATTTCCCGGTCAGAAGGTACTACCCCATCCCTGACGTCCACCAAAAAAATAATAATATCTGCCTCATTGATTGCTAGCTCTACCTGCTCCTTAACCCCTTGAGCAACGGTAGACTGGGGTCTTAGTTCCAGTCCGCTGGTATCAACTAGAGTAAATTCAACCTCCTGCCATGAAACATTAGCCAGTATACGGTCGCGGGTCGTCCCCGGTAAGTCCTCTACAATAGCTATCGGCTTACCCGCTACCCGATTGAGCAGGGTAGATTTACCTACATTCTGTCGGCCAACTATAGCCACAATAGGCTTGCTCACACCCCCCCCTCATAAATAAAAATCCTCAGCTTACTTATGTTACCCCTGAACAAAGGTATTATATTCTACCACAATCCTATTATACTATTAACTCTATAGCTTATACCTATTCCTCACTATAGTTCCAACTATATTGTAGAAAAATGCTCTTATTTAGTGCTAGAATGTTTTGGCGCTAGGAATAGTAATTGAGTTATAAAAATGATTAAACAAAATGTTGCTCGAATATTGAGTGAACTACCGAGTGGGGTTCAACTGGTAGCCGCTGCTAAAACAAGACAACCGGAAGAAATTCTGGAGGCGGTCGAGGCTGGTGTAAAAATCATAGGGGAAAACTATGTCCAGGAAGCTGAAAGAGCATATGAGGTAGTGAGGAATAGAGCCGAATGGCATTTTATAGGACACCTTCAAAAGAATAAGGTGAAGAAAGCGGTAAGGCTGTTTGACATGATAGAAAGCGTTGATTCTATTGAAATAGCCAAGGAGATTGATAAAAGATGCGCTCAAATTGGTAAGGTAATGCCGGTATTAATTGAGATAAACAGTGGTCGCGAAAAGCAAAAAGCAGGCGTATTTCCAGAGAATGCTGAACAGCTAGTAAAAGAGGTTTCAGCTTTTCCTAACATAAGAGTGACGGGTCTTATGACTATGGGACCTCGTTTTGGAAACCCTGAAGATTCAAGACCTTATTTTGTGGAAACGAGAAAAATATTTGACAGGATGAAAAAACTCAATTTGCCTGATGTAGAGATGAAGTATCTTTCAATGGGGATGACCAATTCTTATAAAATTGCTTTAGAGGAAGGCGCCAATATAGTAAGAATAGGCAGTAAAATATTCGGAGAGAGGGATTATTCAAAAACGACTTAGCCAATAGGGACCACGCAATGGAAATAGACAAATGACAATAACTCATATCATTATTTTGCTGGCAACGGGTATCGGGGTTGGCTTTGCCAGTGGTCTTCTAGGGGTCGGTGGTGGCTTTATTGTGACTCCGATTCAATACATGGTATTTACCAGTATGGGAGTTGAGGATCCGATGAAGCTAGCCATCGGCACCAGTTTAGCCGTGGTCTTACCAACTGCCTTAAGTGGGACCTGGCGACATAATAAAAAGGGGGCGGTGTGGTGGAAACCAGCTATTACTATGGGGGTTTGTAGTGCAGCGGCTGCCTTTGGTGGGGCTAGGCTGGCAATCTATCTCCCGGAGGCGGTGCTGAAGATGGTTTTTGGCGTCGTGGTTCTAGTTGCCGGCATCAGGATGCTCATTTTCAAACCACCATCGGTTGAGCAAGAACCTAGAAGTAACCCTTGGCTGTGGGCAGCTTGGGCTATACCTGTAGGTTTGATTTCCAGCTTTACCGGCGTCGGTGGTGGCATAGTGGCGGTGCCAATAATGATGCTGGCACTTAGGTTTAAAATGCACACTGCTGTGGCTACATCTTTAGCTATGGTGGTATTTACCAGCATTGGTGGGCTAACTGGCTACATTATGAATGGCTGGGGGGTTAGTGGGATTCCGTCTCCCAATCTTGGCTATGTCCACATTTGGTCATGGCTGGCTCTGGCTACTACCAGTATTGGCATGGCACAGGTTGGTGCCATAACCGCTCATCGGCTGCCCGCCAAGAAATTGAGATATATGTTTGTTTTAGTAGTGTTCTTTATGGGGGGGAGGATGCTGTGGGCTGGCGTCCAAGATGTTATCGGGCCGGAGGCGCTCAGCCTATTTGACTGGCTAGGTTGGCCGATATAAGCAAATGCTAGATGAACTTAGGGTCGTGCCAATGTAGTAGCAGCTTGGGAAGGGGAAGTGGTATCAGCAAAGTGTAAAGTTGACATAGACCTCCAAAATGGCCTACGTCCCCGAGCAAACTCAATGCTTGAGACTAACTCCTGCCAAACTCTCTTTCTAGCTGCCCTGAGCTGAGGCGAATCATTATTGGTCTACCATGGGGACAGGTATGAGGAACGGCTACTTGCTCTAGTTGCCGTATAAGCTCTCTCATCTCATCGTCAGTTAGTGTCTGCCCGGCTCTTACCGCACTGTGACAGGCAATGGATATAGCTATCTTCTCCATCCAATCGCCTTTATCCCCTCCAAATGGGGAATCCGATAGCTCCATTATTGCCCCCGTCCAATCCGTCTTATTTAGCATTGCTGGCACGGCTCGGACTAAATAGGTTCTATCACCAAAAGGCTCAATAGAGAAACCAAATTCGGTTAGGTTTTCATAATGGGATTTCAAAACTTCATCCTGCTTGGGATTAACCTCAAGTGTCACTGGCTCCAGCAGTCCTTGAACCTCTATTTCTTGATGCGACTTCTGCTGCTTAATCTTTTCAAAAAGAATGCGCTCATGAGCTGCATGCTGGTCGATAAGATATAACCCATCTGGCCCTTCAGCTATAATGTAGCTACCCAAGACTTGCCCTACTATCCGTAGCACCGGCAGAGAGACGGCTGGAGTTTGTAGAGCCACCGGTAGCGGAATAGCGGTGCTGCCACTACTTTCTGGTGGCATCCATAATACCTGCCTTAGCTTTGATGGTTCTTTATATGTGGTAGCTACCTCCTCGATTTTAGGCACTGGTGCTTGTCCGATTAAGGCCCTTCGGACTGCTTTCTGAATAGCGCTAAAAATGACACGCTCATTTTGGAACTTCACCTCAGCCTTGGTGGGGTGAATATTAACATCTACCTCATTGGCTGGTAGTGCTATATTAATAATAGCCACTGGATGTTTCCTCTGCATCAGCAGCCCATGATAAGCCTCCTCTACCGCCCAAGCCAGCAGTCGACTACTTATCCAGCGGCGGTTGACAAAGAAGCTGAGATAATTTCTATTGGAACGACTTACTGCTGGTGAGCCTACCATGCCCGTTATCTGTGGCTGCGAAATGGCTGCCCCACTTTCCCATCCCTCGTCCTTATTAATCTCCAGCATATTTTGGGCTATCTCTAAACCATAAACCTCAATAACACTATCTATTAACTGACCATTACCCGGTATTCTTAGAGTCACTCTGCCATCAATAGACAAAGCGAATTTAACCTCGGGGAAAGCAAGAGCATACTGGCTTACGACATTGGCGATATGACTATTTTCTGTAGCTGGCGACTTGAGGAATTTTAATCTGGCTGGCACATTGCGCAACAGGTTTCTTACCGTAACCGTAGTCCCCTGAGAGCGTCCTTGGCTTCCCCGGTTAGCTGCCTTGCCTCCTTTTAAGCTAAGATAAGTCCCCGATGAATTGCCTGGAGCACAGGTAACTATATCTACCTGAGCCACAGCGGCTATGCTGGGCAGTGCCTCCCCGCGAAAGCCAAGACTTGAAATAGATTCTAAATCCTCAATACCTTCTATTTTGCTGGTAGCATAACGGTCGAAGGCAAGCTCCACCTCCCCGGCGGGAATCCCAACCCCGTTATCCATCACCCTAATAAGACTTATCCCACCACCCCTCACTTCAATAGAAATCTGACTAGAGCCGGCATCCAGTGAATTCTCCACCAGCTACTTCACCACCGAGGCTGGTCTCTCCACCACCTCACCAGCAGCAATTCGGGACACTATTTCTTTGTCTAAAACTTTAATCGACATGTCAAACCTTATTTTACACGCTTCCGTGTAAAATGTCAATAGTTTTTAAGAATTTATTTTATCTTTTCCAGCTGGGCGAAGCTGAGAAGGAGCTTTTTTACCCCTCCGTTAAAAGCCACCACCACCTCAGTATCATCCTTCACCGGCTGGCAGCTCACCACCACCCCGCTGCCGAATTGGGCGTGGTGGACATGGTCACCGGCTTTTAATCCGTCAGCAGTCGCGGCGGGAGTGAAAGTTCTGGGCCAGGAATACATTGCTTCAGCTATTCGGCTCTCTTCACCCTGCCACCAGCCCTTATCCGAAATCAGATGTTGTGGAATATCGTTCAAGAAGCGCGACGGTTTATTTACGGCGCTGCTCCCCATGAGACTACGACGGAAGGCACGAACCAGAAAAACCCTCTGCTTGGCTCTAGTTATGCCTACGTAGCACAGTCGCCTCTCCTCTTCCAGCTGGGCTGGGTCATCGAACGACCTAAAATGGGGCAGGATTCCGTCCTCCATACCAACAATAAACACCACCGGGAACTCCAGTCCCTTGGCTTGATGCAGGGTAATCAGGGTTACGGCATCCACCGTTTCGTCAAGCCCATCCACATCAGATACCAGCGTGACCCCTTCCAAGAAGACGGCTAAGCCCTCTCGCGGTTTCAAGTCGCGATATTGCTGGGCTACAGTGCGAAGCTCCATAATATTGTCCCAGCGCTCCTCTCCATCCACCCCCTTTAATATATAATCCTTATATCCAGAGCCTTTCACAACTAGGTCAAATAAATCAACCAAGTTTAGCTTCTTACTGTGAGTAATAAACCCTTCTATTAGGTTTAGAAAATCGGTTAGCGCCTTAGCGATACGAGGGCTAACCGGAAGCTGGGGCTCCTTGTCCTTTGGCTTAGCCAAAAGCTGTAACGCCTCATAGCGAGAGATACCCTGAGACTTTGCCCAGCCAGATAGCTTGGCTAGGGTTTGCTGTCCAATACCCCGCCCGGGAACATTAATTACTCTTAACAGGCTGACACTATCATAGGGGTTCTGGATAAGCCTGAGATAGGCAATAACATCCTTTATCTCTCGCCTCTCATAGAAGCGGGTACCAGCCACCAGTTTATAGGGTATCCCGTAACGAACAAAGGCCTCCTCAAGAGCTCTTGACTGGGCATTGGTGCGATACATTACGGCACAGTCGCCCAGTTTAACCTTCCCCCCATCCACCAAGCGCTCCACCCCATTAACTACGAACTGGGCTTCTTCTTGCTCAGTATAGGTCTCAACCACCATGGTTAGCTCACCCTGTTCATTATCTGTCCATAAATTTTTAGGCTTACGCTGCTGATTGGCTGAAATTACGTAAGATGCCGTTTCCAGAATCTTTTTCGTCGAGCGATAGTTCTGTTCGAGCAGTATTACTTTAGCCTCAGGATAATCTTTCTCAAAGCTGAGGATATTACGCAGGTCAGCAAACCGCCATGAGTAGATTGATTGGTCAGGGTCGCCGACAACACATATATTGCGATACTTCCCGGCTAGTTGCTTCACTAGTTCATACTGGGTCAGATTAGTATCCTGAAACTCATCAACATGGATATGCCGGTATCTTCTTTGGTATCGAGATAGAACCTCAGGGCTCTTTCTGAATAGCTGCACCGCCTTCAATAATAAATCGTCAAAGTCCAGAGCCCTACTTTCCCCCAGTAGCTGCTGATAGCGCTCATAGATTCGCCCGGCTACCTCCTCAAAATAGCTACGACTACGCTGAATATAGTCTTCGGGGGTTAATATGTGACTCTTAGCTGCCGAAATGGCTGATTTTATCGCCTGAGGGGCGTATTGCTTGGGGTCAAGACCTACTTCCTGAGTGCTGCGCTTTATCACGCTTATCTGGTCTTCTTCATCATAGATTACGAATCTGGGGTTAACACCTATTGCCTTGCCGTCCTTGCGCAGGATACGAGCACAAATGGCGTGAAAGGTACCTAGAGTCAAATCCTTCACCGAACCGCTAACCAGTCGATGGAGCCTCTCCTCCATTTCTCTGGCGGCTTTATTGGTGAAGGTAACCGCCATGATACGGCGTGGGTTAACACCACAAACTTTAATCAAGTAAGCGATACGATGGGTAATAACCCTGGTCTTGCCACTGCCCGGACCAGCTAAAATCAGTACCGGACCATTAATTGCCTCTGCTGCTTCCCTTTGCGCCGGGTTAAGGTCAGCCAAAATATCTATCATCTGTCTTGACTCATTATAACATTGGCAGTAGCTGGTTGAAAGTTTGTGTCTGCGGGGGGTAGATAGACCTCATTGACACAATATAGTAAAAGTTATAGGATATATGCAGATATGCGCATATATAGTTATATTCCAAAAGAATGCTATGCAAGACCTAATTAAAGCAATAAAGGCTCTGTCTGATGAAACGAGACTGAGGATCTTGAAAGTCCTGTTGGAGAGAGAATGTTGCGTCTGTGAGATTATGCAAGCTCTGGATATCTCTCAATCCCGGGCTTCACGCAACCTTGGCATCCTTCAGGACGCCGGTTTCCTGAAAGAAAGGAGAGACGGCCTGTGGATAGTTTACTCCATAGACTGGCAGGCAGGAAATCGCTACGCTATTTCCCTTGCCACACTACTGAAGGATTCCCTTATCAGCAATGAGATATTGACACAGGATAAAGAAAGATTAAGTCACGCCGTTAAGAAAGGAGTTTAACAAGGATAAAATGGAGGAAAGAAGGCTTGGCATATGGGAGAAATACCTGACCTTATGGGTCGCTTTATGTATTGGCGCTGGCACAGTCCTAGGAAGCGTATTCCCACAACTTTCTGATGCTCTGGCAAGGTTAGAAATAGCCAACATTTCTATCCCAATTGCTATCTGTCTGTTCGCCATGATTTATCCCATAATGGTTCAGATAAGCTGGGAGGAGATAAGCGGAGCACTACGTTCCCCAAAACCGATAGCTCTAACACTTTTCGCTAACTGGGCAGTAAAGCCTTTTCTTATGGCCTTCTTCGCCTGGCTGTTTCTAGGCGTTGTTTTCTCCAAACTTCTCACTCCTGACCAAATTGAGCAGTACAGGGCTGGGTTGATACTGCTAGGGGTGGCGCCGTGCACTGCCATGGTTCTGGTATGGAGCTACCTGGCACGCGGTAACATGGGCCACACACTGGTAATGACGGCTGTCAATTCACTTGCTATGGTCATACTCTATGCTCCTCTTGCGGTACTATTGCTAGGTATTTCTGGAATAAGGGTGCCATGGGATACTATTGCCCTGTCCGTGGCCATATACATTGTTACCCCTCTGATAGCCGGGTACATCACTCGAAGACAGGTAATCAGAAGGAAAGGCTTGGACTGGTTCAAAGCTAAACTTGTGCCCTGGCTTGGAAAGGTATCCATAATTGCCTTATTGGTGACCTTAGTAATCTTATTCACCTTTCAGGGTCACCTCATTGTTGAACTGCCAGCAATTATTGGTATGATTGCTGTCGGTATCTTTTTCAATATCTTAGTGGTGTTTGGCATTACTTATGTTGCGGCCAGGATTATGAAGCTTCGCTACGAAGATGCAGCGCCGGCAGCGATTATTGCTGGCAGCAACCACTTTGAGGTAGCTATAGCCGTAGCTATCACCCTTTTCGGTGTAACCTCAGGAGCAGTGCTGGCTACAGTGGTTGGCGTTCTCACCGAAGTCCCGTTTATGCTCATCCTGGTACAACTGTGCAAAGCTACTAGAGGCACGTTCGGCAAAAAAGCGCAGACCAGTGGCAGGTAATACCTAGCAGGAATTTCCAAAAGAAAATAAAATATCTCAGCCTAGATTTCGTCCCTTCAAAATGTTGCAATAATTTAATTACTGTGTTATAATAGTAAATTAATAAAAATCAAAGAAGGAATAAAATTTGAACCTTTAAGCTAGTCCAGGGAGGCTGGCAAGGGGAAACAAGGGAACTTAAGCAGCAAGACCTCTTGCCAGCAAAGGCAAGAGGTTATTTTTATGCCTAAAAAAATCATAATGACCCGAGAGGATATCAGACGAACTCTGGCTCGTATTGCCCATGAAATTATAGAACGGAATAAGACAACTGAACATCTAATCCTGGTTGGCATGCACACTCGTGGTGTGCCTTTGGCTAGGCGGTTAGCAGCCAATATGGAGGACTTTGAGGAATCAAAAATACCCGTTGGCACTTTAGACATCACTCCTTACCGAGATGACCTCTCCTCACTAGACCTGCAGCCTGTTGTCAAACGCACTGATATTCCTGCCGGTATTGACGGCAAATCTCTAGTGTTAGTTGACGATGTCCTATATACTGGGCGTAGCATTCGTGCTGCCATGGATGCCCTTACCGACCGAGGACGGCCACAGTCAATCCAATTAGCTGTGCTTGTAGACCGTGGTCACCGTGAGATGCCTATTCGCGCCGATTATGTTGGTAAAAACATGCCAAGCTCCAGGCATGAGGAGATACAGGTTCACCTCAAGGAGACCGACGGCATAGACGAGGTAGCTATTGTAAAGCCAGTTGAAGCCCAACCTCAGGGGCGAAGCACGAAAGACAAACTATTTCAAAAGGGGCCAGCATGAGTCTGAAAAATAGAAATCTGGTGACCATTGACGATTTATCCAATGGGGAAATTGAGACCATTTTTTCTCTGGCAGATGAAATGTCTGAATCAGTGAAGAAGCAAATGAACCTCTGTGAAGGATTTATAATGGCTACTCTTTTCTATGAGCCAAGTACCCGAACTCGACTATCCTTCGAGACAGCAATGCATAGACTTGGGGGTAGAGTCATAAGTGCCGCTGATATAGGAGCAACTTCACTCTCTAAAGGAGAAAGCATCGCTGATATGGCGAGAGTGGTCGGAAGTTACGCTGATATAATTGTTATCAGACACCCATGGGAGGGGTCAGCTAAAGTAGTTGCTGATTATGCTGGCATTCCGGTAATAAATGCTGGTGACGGAGGTCATCAGCACCCAACGCAGACCTTGTGTGACCTATACACTATCAAGAAAGAAAGGCAGACAATCAAGGGACTAAAGATTGCTCTATGGGGTGATTTGAAGTATGGAAGAACCATACATTCCCTTATTTTCGCCTTGGCTAAGTTTGGTGCGGATATCCTCTTTTGCCCCAGCCCAGGCTTGGAAGTACCAGAGCATATTATCAAAAAACTAACCACGGAATACGGAGGCCAGCTGGAAAAGTTTGAAGCCCTAGACCAGACAGTCAAGGATAGCCCCTTCCCTCTGGATGCTATATACACAACACCAAGTAGCCCGCATCAACTGGCAATGATGCCCGATATCAGTATCGCCGTCGAGATGAAGAGTGGGGTTGATGCCCTTTATGTTACTAGACTCCAAAAGGAAAGGTTCACCACAGCTAAAGAAGAACAGGCAATAAAGAAAGAATACCCGGTAGTGGATAAAAAGCTACTTAAAGGCAAACTATTCAAGAAAACACTGGTCATGCATCCACTGCCCCGAGTTGATGAACTAGCCTACGAAGTGGATGCTGACCCCAGGAGTATGTACTTCAAGCAGGCTGCCCGAGGGGTACCGATTAGAATGGCATTGATAGCTCTCTTGCTGGGAACCAGGGAAATTCCTATTCCTATAGAAGATGTCTCCCCTACCCCCAAAATTGACTATCCTGTTTACCGACGAGCCTCTGGCATCAGATGCAATAACTCTAGATGTGTATCAGTACAGGAAACCGAGGCAAAGTATATTAAGCCCGAATTCAAAATAGTGGACTTTAAGCCTTTGACACTGAGGTGTATTTATTGTGAACACGGGTTGGAGCCTCAATATATCGCCAGTTCGGATTGGCATGAAGGTAGATTGGAGAGCAAGAAATATCACAGCGCTGACAGCCATTGGGTTCGAAAGATCAAACCGGGGAATCTGATTATCTTTGACACGGAAAAAGAGGCTCAGTCCCGTGGGTTTAAGCCCAGCAGTTACGTTAAGAGAACTCGCCGTAAGAGACTTAAGAAAAAATGAATAAAAAATCAGACACTTTACTTATCCAATGTGGTCATATAATTGACCCCAGCCAGGGTATAGATGAAATTGGCAGTTTGCTTATTTCGAAAGGCAAAATATCTTGGTTAGATAGGGAGGAAGTAACCCCACCCCAACAAAACTACGATGTTCTCTCCGCCGAGGGACTAATAGTCTGCCCCGGATTTATTGACCTCCACTGCCATCTCAGACAGCCCGGCTTTGAGGAAAAGGAAACTATTGTTACTGGAAGCCGAGCCGCAGCCAGGGGTGGCTTCACCACTATCTGCTGTATGCCTAATACTAATCCACCGTTGGATAACCAAGCCGCCATAGATTATGTTAAATCAAAGGCAGCCACCGAAGGGGTGGTCCACGTTCTGCCCATAGGTTGCATCTCCAAAGGGAGAAAGGGAGAGGAACTAACTGATATGGGTAAGCTGGCTTCAGCCGGGGTGATTGCCTTTAGTGATGACGGTGACCCGGTGGCAAATTCACGCCTTATGCGTCAGGCACTAGAGTATAGCTGTGCCTTGGGCTTGCCTATTATCAACCACTGCGAAGATAAAGCTCTCACCGAGGGTGGACAGATGAATGAAGGCATAATATCAACCAAGTTGGGGCTTCAGGGGATACCAGCCACTGCCGAGGAGATTATCGTCGCTCGTGACCTGGCACTAGCCAAATTGACCGGAGGTCGACTACATATTGCCCATGTCAGCACCGAGGGTTCGGTTGACCTTATTCGTCGTGCCAAGAAGAAAGGTATTCAGGTTACGGCTGAGGTTACGCCACACCACCTGACCCTTACTGAGGAAAAGGTAATCGGCTATGATACCAACGCTAAGGTAAATCCACCGCTAAGAACCAAACGGGACATTCAAGCCATGATTCAGGGGCTTAAAGAGAATGTAATTGACATTATTGCTACCGACCATGCTCCTCACACTGAAGCTGATAAGCTCTGTGATTTCACCGTAGCTGCCTCTGGCATCAGCGGCTTTGAAACCGCTCTGG
The DNA here is from genome assembly GCA_030619865.1 of Dehalococcoidia bacterium. Lineage (GTDB taxonomy): Bacteria > Chloroflexota > Dehalococcoidia > Dehalococcoidales > JAUXAP01 > JAUXAP01. Next base: position 57,521 of record JAUXAP010000001.1, read on the forward strand.
GCAGTCTGATGAGCCTGGTGCACGATGGACAGCTACCATTAACTACCCTTATCGCTAAGCTGACCTGTGAACCTGCCAAGATTATTGGTGATAAATATGGAAAACTGGGGACGCTGGCTATTGGCGCCCCGGCTGATGTTACTATCTTTGCCCCTGATATGGACTGGGTAGTTAACACCAGCACTTTTGCCTCTAAGGGTAAGAATACTCCATTAGCTGGCTCAGCGCTTAAAGGCAAGGTAATGGCAACCCTATCACAGGGAAAGCTAGCTTACAAAGATGATTCCGTTAAGTTGAAAGAGAGGATAGCTAGATAACAGGTGAATTATGGCTAAAAGGGTAATATTAGTCCTTGAAGACGGCTCGGTTTATGAAGGCTACTCCTTTGGCGCTGAGGCCGACGCCTACGGTGAGGTAGTATTCAATACCAGCATGGTGGGATACCAGGAGATGTTGACCGACCCTTCTTACGCCGGACAGATTGTCGTTCCCACTTATCCCCTTATCGGCAACTACGGCGTGAACGAGCAGGACTTTGAGTCAAAGAGGATCCAGGTTAGAGGTTTTGTGGTCAGAGAAGAGTGCCTGGAACCTAATCACTATCTCAGCACCAAGACCATCCACGAGTATTTAGCCGAAAGTGGTATACCCGCAATTTACGGTGTAGATACTCGCGCCATTACCCGCCGGCTGCGTTCGTCAGGAGTAATGACGGGCATGATAACCAGCGATAAAACTCCACAGCAGGTTCTGGAGGAACTAAAGAGCTTGCCCAGCTATGGTTCTGTTGATTTTGCCAGGCAGGTTACTACCGACGCCCCTTATGAGTGGGAACCAGACCAGCCGGATGCAGATTCTTCATACCATATAATCGTCCTTGACTGCGGCTTGAAATACACCATCCTGCGCATGATGTCCCGTTACGGCTGCCAAACAACCGTAGTTCCCTGCACCATGTCCGCTGAGAAAATCCTTAAGTTAAAGCCTGACGGCATTATCCTTTCTCCCGGACCGGGTAATCCTGAGTTATTGGATTATATAGTAGATACGGTTAAGAAACTTGTTGGTAAGAAGCCGATTATGGGTATCTGTATGGGCAATCAGCTTATTGCCCGCGCCTTCGGTGCCAAGACCTTCAAGCTGAAGTTTGGACACCGTGGTGTCAATCACCCGGTCAGAGACCTGAGTGACGGACGAATCCACATCACCGCTCAGAACCACGGCTATGCCACTGACCCCGACAGCCTTAAAGATGGTTTGGAGGTAAGCCATATCAACCTGAACGACGGCACGGTGGAGGGCTTACGCCATAAGGAACTACCCATCTTCTCCATCCAGTACCACTCTGAAGCCTCCCCAGGCCCCCTGGATAATTCCTACCTCTTTGAAAAGTTCCTGGAAATGATGAAGGGAAATAAAGCGGAGGTGTAATTATGGGACTTTTTGGAACTACAATGCGACTCTTCTTTTCGGTCATCTTTGGGATTATTGGAATTGGTGTAGTAATTATTGGCTTGGTGACGCTAATTGGAGCCGCAGCATTCGCTGGTGCGGTTCCCATGTGGGGAGATGCCCTTATTATTGTTGTCGGGCTGGTGATGATAGGTGGGGCTTATTTTATGGGAAAGGGTGTGTGGTAATAAGTTTCTGAAGATGGTGAGGGAGGGGAAATAGACCATATGTTATTGCGAGGAGCAGAGCGACGAAGCAAACTGGAAGATAAATATGAGATTACTTCGCCTTCGGCTCGTAATGACGCATCAGCCAGAAGGAGAGGGGGATAAAGGGGGTGAGGTAGATGGGAAAGCAAACGCTAGAACAAATTAAGGAAAAGGAAATTGAAATACAAGGAGATAGTCTAGAAAATTTCTACCCAATCATAACAATGGTAGCAGCTGAATTGCGTTTTAGAAATCACTTTTATGAAGCACGACTAGCCAATTCAAATGTTACAGATAGTTCTGCTGGATTTGCCGTTTTTACTATCGATCCAACTAGTATGAGTAAGACACTAATCGGAGCTTTCACGTTACTTTTGCTTGGAAGTAATCGAATAATGCTAAGAGTATCTCCCCGTTCACGATGGCATCATGATTTTGATCTCACTCCAGGAGAGATAATTAAACTAGGATTAATCACAAATGATGAAAGTGATAGAAAGTTTTATGACGAGCAGTTTAATCAATTCATTAACAGTTTAGAGGAGAGACTCGCGCACTACGGCTTAAAGGTAACGTGGTACAAGAAATTGTGGCGTGTCGTAAAGGAACTTACAGGAATAGCAAAGGCAGTAAAACCGTAAGTAGAGGAGTGAATCTTGACTAAACCATCTAAAGTGTTAATCATCGGTTCGGGTCCCATCATCATCGGGCAGGCGGCGGAGTTTGACTACGCCGGTACTCAGGCGTGCAAGGCAATGCGGGAGGAGGGAGTAACCTCGGTGCTGGTCAACTCCAACCCGGCTACCATTATGACCGATGAGGGCATCGCCGATATTATCTATATTGAACCGCTGACCGTGGATATGGTCACCCGCATTATTGAGCGGGAGCGCCCTGATGGGCTGCTGCCCACCCTTGGCGGTCAGACGGGACTTAACCTGGCGGTGGATTTGGCTGATGCCGGCGTCCTGGATAAATACAAGGTAAAGAGCCTGGGGACGTCGATACAAACGATAAGGAATGCCGAAGACCGGGAACTGTTCAAGCAACTGCTAATCAATATCGGCGAGCCGGTGCCAGAAAGCCAGACTGTAAACAACCTCAAAGAAGCCAGGAAGGTGGCTAAAAAGATAGGTCTGCCTGTGGTAATTCGCCCCGCTTATACCCTGGGGGGGACTGGGGGAGGCTTCGCTACTACCTGGAAAGAGCTGGATAAGGCAGCCACCGCAGGCTTAGCCGCCAGCCCTATCCACCAGATACTGCTGGAAGAATCAGTAGCTGGCTGGAAGGAGATAGAGTATGAGGTGATGCGCGACGGCGCGGATAACTGCATCACTATTTGTAATATGGAAAATATCGACCCGATGGGGGTGCACACCGGCGATAGCATTGTCGTTGCTCCCAGCCAGACGCTGACCAATAAAGAGTACCAGATGCTGAGAACGGCCAGCCTCAAGATTATCCGTGCCCTGGGTGTTGAGGGTGGCTGCAATATACAATTTGCCCTTGACCCTAACAGCAATGATTACTATGTAATTGAGGTCAATCCCCGCGTCAGCCGTAGCTCAGCCCTGGCCAGTAAAGCTACTGGTTATCCCATTGCCCGCGTGGCGGCCAAGATAGCTGTCGGCAAGAGGCTTGATGAAATTCCTAACGCCGTAACCGGAAAAACGATGGCTTCCTTTGAGCCAGCACTGGACTACCTGGTGGTCAAAATACCACGCTGGCCATTTGACAAGTTTGCCTCAGGGGACCGGGTTCTCAGTACCCAGATGAAAGCTACTGGCGAGGTAATGGCTATTGACCGCTGCTTTGAGGCCGCTTTACAGAAAGCAATTCGCTCCCTTGAGTTTAGTAACAGGTCATTGCTCTGGGAAAACCCAAAGTGGGAGCTGGGAACAAATATCAATTCTTACCCCTTAGAACCTAACGACCTGAGGTTATGGGCGATTATGGCCGCACTGAGAAGAGGGATAACCACCGAAGAGATAGTCCGGCTTACCAAGATTGACCTCTGGTTCATTGACAAACTGCAGAACATTATAGATATGGAAAAACAACTCCTGTCCCAACCACTAACGCCAGAACTCCTGCGGCAGGCCAAGCGGTTTGGCTTCTCTGATGAGCAGATTGGAACTCTGGCTGATAGGCTCCCTGAGCAGGTAAGGCAGCTGCGTCGTAATTGGCAAATCCGTCCCGTTTATAAGATGGTAGATACCTGCGCTGCTGAGTTTGATGCTGGCACTCCTTACTTCTACAGCACCTATGAACAGGAAAACGAGGCTGAGCCACTCAAGGGAAACAAGGCGGTAGTCATCGGCAGCGGCCCCATCCGCATTGGACAGGGTATTGAGTTTGACTACTGCAGTGTCCATTCAGCCTGGGCACTACAGGAATCTGGTTATAAGAGCATCATGATAAACTCCAATCCGGAAACAGTGTCCACCGATTTTGACACCAGCGACCGCCTCTACTTCGAAGCCCTGGATGAAGAAAGCCTACGTGATATCCTGGAGAATGAAAGCGAGACTGAATTTTCGAGCAATGCCTGTCCATCAATAGTCCAGTTTGGCGGGCAGACGGCTATAAATCTAGCCGAGCCTCTATCTCGCAATGGGATGCCTCTGCTTGGCTCCAGTGCTGAGGCTATTGACCTCGCCGAGGACAGGCGCCGATTTGAGAACTTCCTTGGCGAGCTGGGTATCCCCCAACCACCAGGAGCCGGAGTAACCTCTGTAGATGAAGCCCTCGGTGTCGCTAAGCTTATCGGTTACCCGGTATTGGTTCGCCCCAGCTATGTTCTCGGTGGCAGAGCTATGGAAATAGTGCATGACACCAGTGAACTCATCCGCTACATGAAGCTGGCTATAGAACTGGATACCAAGCACCCCATCCTAATTGATAAATATCTAGAGGGGAAAGAGGTAGAGGTTGACGCCATAGGCGATGGAGAGACTATTCTCATCCCGGGAATAATGGAGCATATTGAACGGGCCGGAGTTCATAGCGGCGATTCTATGGCAGTCTATCCCGGGGTAAATCTGACTGAGCCAGAGATAGAAACTATTGTCGACTATACCATCAGGATAGGGTTAGCCCTCAAAATTAAGGGTCTGATGAATATCCAGTTTGTTATCATGCCTAGCGCCACTTCACCATCGGTCTATGTATTGGAAGTAAACCCTCGGGCTAGCCGCACCATCCCCTTTATCTCTAAACTCACCGGGGTGCCAATAGTAAATGTAGCCACTAAGGTCATGCTAGGTAAAAGCCTTAAAGAGCAAGGTTATAGCACTGGACTATGGAAAAGGCAAAACTTAGTAGGTATTAAAGCCCCAGTATTTTCTATGTCGAAACTAATTGGTGTCGACACCTATCTTGGTCCTGAAATGAAGTCCACCGGTGAGGTGATGGGGATTGACTATACCTTTGATGCTGCCTTAGCCAAAACACTTTTAGCTGCCGGACTAATGCTAGCACCTCAGGGAGCCATACTTTTCAGCATTGCTGATAGGGATAAGCCTGAGGCACTACCCATAATCAGACAGTTCGCTAAAGCAGGTTATAAACTCTACGCTACCGAAGGCACAGCAGCCATGATTGAGGCAGTTGGACTTCCGGTAAAAATGGTTAGCAAGAAGTTAAGCGAAGGGCATCCCAATATCATTGACATCATCAATGAAGGGACTGTAAACGGGCTGGTCAATACTATTACTGGAGGTCGTACGCAATTGCAGGATGGTTTCCAGATCCGTCGGGCGGCTACCGAAAAGCACATCCCCTGCTTTACCTCCCTTGATACGGCTCGAGCTGCTGCTGAGGCACTTGTCAATGGAAGCCAAAGCTATAACGCTCAGCCCTTGCCAGACTACCGTCAAAAGGAGCCGGCTTGAAGCAGGTTGTAGCCCCCGTTATTTCTAACAGTGAAGTTATGCCAGGGGTTTACCTTATCTGGCTGGAATCCCCCCAGATAGCCTCTGTAGCACAGCCGGGGCAGTTTGTCATGGTGCGTTGTGGAGAAGATACTCTGCTGCGCCGCCCGTTGAGTATCCATCAGCGAGACAGTGATAAAATTGCACTTTTGGTTAACGTGGTTGGTAAAGGCACACATTGGCTGTCCCAGTGTAAAGGTGGTAATAACGTAGAAATATTCGGCACGCTGGGTAACGGCTTTACTATTCATCCTACCTCACGTAACCTGCTGTTGGTGGCTGGCGGCATTGGTATTGCACCGCTAGGCTTCATGGCCCGGGAAGTTCTGAATCAAGGATGTTCAGTAACACTGCTCTTAGGAGCATCAACCGCCACTCAACTTTACCCCCGGCACTTGCTGCCTCCTAAAACTGAGCTTATCATTACTACTGAGGACGGAACAATCGGTAAAAAAGGTATGATAACCAACCTCCTGCCAGATTTTGTTGACTGGGCAGACCAGGTCTTTGCCTGTGGACCTCTCGGCATGTATAAAGACATGTATACTCAAAGAGAGAAACTACTGAAAACTAAACCGACTCAGGTTTCCCTAGAGGTGAGGATGGGATGCGGGCGTGGAGTTTGCTATGGCTGCACCGTAAAGACAAAAACGGGACTGAAGCAAGTCTGCAAGGATGGGCCAGTATTTGATTTGGATGACATCCCCTGGGATAAACTGGAACTATTATAGCAGTAGGTGCCTCGGAATTTAGACAAGGCTTTAAGGCAGGAGACCAGCAATGGCAATGATCGAAGCTTACGGGCTGACCAGAAAATTTGGCGAACTTGTAGCCGTAGAAGACCTCAGCCTTGAAATGGCAGAAGGGGAGATACTGGCTTTTCTTGGTCCTAATGGAGCGGGAAAGACAACCACTATTCGCATGCTTTCAGGTATTATCTCTCCTACCTCAGGTTACGCTGTGATTGCCGGACGACGTACCGATAAGAAAGTCGAGCAGTTGCATGAAGTCATTGGATTGCTCACCGAGACCCCCGGCTTCTACGATCGACTCAGTGCCCATCGCAACCTTGAGTTCTATGCCGGATTCTACACTGGCCTTAACATTGACCGTCAGACAGAGAAATACCTCAAGATGATGGGGCTCTGGGAGCGGAGAGAAGACAAGGTGGGCACTTTCTCCAAGGGAATGAAGCAGCGGCTGGCGCTGGCTAGAGCTTTACTGCATGAACCCCAGGTTCTCTTTCTGGATGAACCGACAGCAGGCTTAGACCCTGAAGTAGCTAGAGAGGTGCGCGAGTTAATAAAAAGGCTTAGTGAGGAAGGCCGTACCATTTTCCTTTCTACCCATAACCTCACTGAAGCTGAGCTCCTCTGCCACCGTATTGCTGTTGTCCAGACTCGACTCCTAGCCCTGGACACTGCGGAGAACCTTCGCCAGCGTCTTTTCCGCCGTCAGGTAGCGGTTCAACTTGAATCTTTGCCAAGCATAATCGTGGAGACAGTGGCAGAGTTAACTTTTGTACAGCACGTCAAACAGGACGGAAATCAACTCCTAGTCGAACTGGACGACCCAGAGAGCAACCGCCCCGAGCTGGTTAGGCATATTGTCGAAGCCGGGGGAAGGATAATGGCTGTTTCTGAAGAGCGGCACTCCCTTGAGGAGGTTTACCTAAACTTGGTTCGAGAGGATAAAAATCATGACCAGTAGGCGCATCGGCAATATCTTGAGGAAGGAATGGCAGGTGATGTCCCGTGACATCAATAGCCTGCTATTTGTCACCTTAATGCCACTGCTCATCGTTGGCCAAGCGATACTTCTCATCTGGCTCGTTAACCATTTTGGTGGTGAGGCTATCATAGCCAATCCGATATTCCAGACCGCCTTGGGTAAACTCAGGGAGGCACTTCCTGCAGCCGCCGGACTTCCTATTGGGGAGCAACTTCAAGTGCTTCTGCTCAGCCAGTTCAATTTTTATCTTCTCCTCATCCCGACAATGATTGCTATCAGCTTTGCCACCTTTAGTATCGTTGAAGAAAAGCTATCACGAAGCCTGGAGGCACTTCTGGCAACACCGGTGAGAACCTGGGAACTTCTGCTGGGCAAGGCTCTCTCAGGGGCCGTGCCAGCGCTATTTGTTACCTGGGCCTGTGCTGCGGTATTCATCTTAGGTATAGTTGGGTTGGGGTGGGGACGATTAGTTAATCTGATGCTTAACCCTTGTCCTGGCGCTGGGAGTCAGCTTTTTGGATATAATTCTTCTGCGTATTGCCGTAGGTCTCTTCCAGCGGGAGTCTATCGTGGTCAAGTGGCACTGATGGGACAAATTAGCCACAGGAGGTAGCAACTATGGTAATCACCAAGAAAATCAGCCTTCAGACTAGAGGAGAGTGCTGATATTATTGATATAATGCAGGATTGATAATGACCTATTTTTTATCCCAAAAACCTAAATAAAAACGGACAAGGTTTGTTAAAAGATAACCACTTATCGTTGACAACTCAGAGGGAAAATACTATGGTTATACGCATTAAGAACATATATGACTACTTGGGAACATATTATACGGCATGAGGAGAAGTGTCGTCCAGGTCTCAGGCATCACATAGTAGAAGCCAGATTTTTAGGAAAGGGGGTTGAAATGCGAGAAGCATTCACCATTAAAGGGATGCATGTCGGAGAACAAGGCATCATGGATGATGAGGTTCTAACTTTTTGTAGGCAGATGGGTGTGGAGTACGTTAAAGCAAGTCCTCCAGTAAAAAGAGAGGTTAAGGGCCTGGGCATAGAGGAAAAGGGCTATTACAACGCTGATTCTCTGGCGGAATGGCGAGAGCACGTTGAGTCATTTGGTCTCAAATTGATTATGATGCAATTGATGCCCTCCCCTTCAATTGTTGAAATAGGGAAGCGGAGAGGGATGAGTATTATGCTCGGGACACCACAGCGCGACCGTGACATTGAGCGGATGTGCAAGAGTATTGAGGCAGTAGGGAAGGCGGGAATTCCAATACTGGAGTGGGGCTTTGGTCCTACAAGTTGGGTGCGCAGCATTGGAAGGACTACCGGCCGTGGTGGGATCAAGTATGAATACTTGAATTGGGATGAGATAAAGGACGCTCCACCGCATCCGGCCGGGCCAATCAGTACCGAGGATGCTTGGGAACGAATCGAGTATGTCGTGGAGCGCGTAATTCCTGTTGCTGAGGAGTACAAGGTTAAGATGGCTTGCCATCCGAACGACATACCAGTGCCACTGGGCATCAGCTATCGGGGTGTTGAGGCTGTTCTCAGCAATGTGGAAGGGTTGAAACGCTTTATTGACTTGTATCCCAGCGATTACAACGGTCTCGCGTTCTGCCAGGGCTGCGTATCTGAAGTAAGTACCAACCCGGAACAGGTGTATGAGGCAATCCGCTACTTCGGGGAACGCAAGAAGATCTTCTGGGTGGACTTTCGTAACGTCCGCGGTGGTTTCTTAAAGTTTGAGGAGACCTTCCCTGATGAGGGTGACATTGACATGATCAAGGCCATACGCACTTACAAGGAGGTAGGTTATAACGGTGTGCTGGCACCCGATCATATACCGCACTCGTACCTGGACACGTCCTGGGGGCATCGTGCACGCACTTTTTGCTATGGCTATATTAAGGCTGCCATTCAGGCAGTAGAATCGGAGGAATAACTATGAAAATTAAAGATGTCAGATGTGAAGTATATCTCCGGGAGCAGCGCCCCAGAAGAATAAAAAAGGATTTTTACAATATTAAGCGTCCTGTAGGGAAAATACCCTTCACTATATTGAGGATTATCACCGATGATGGCATAGAGGGATTTGCTTTTGACGCTCAAAATATTTTGAACGAAAAAACTATTAACACAATCAAGGGGGAGATAATTGGTAGAGACCCCTTTGATAGGGAGTGGATTTGGCAAAGATTATGGTATATGTATGGGCGGTATGGAGCAGCATCAGGCCGGCCGCCAGGTGTACAGGCTTTGTCAGCCGTAGATATCGCACTGTGGGACATTACTGGCAAGGCACTGGGGCAACCAATTTATAAGCTTCTGGGTGCCTATCGTGACAAAATAAGAATATATGCTACTTCCTGGCCCTTGCCTACTCCCGAGGATTATGCCAAGGAGGCTCTCTCCTGTAAACAACGGGGTATTACCGCCTATAAGCTGCATGTCGACCCAGAGATTGCTATTGAAGCTTGTCGGGCGGTCAGGCAAGCGGTTGGTGATGACATGAAACTGATGCTTGACCATGGCACTGATGATAACCGCGAACGAGCACTCCAGGTGGGCAGAGAACTGGAAAAGCTCAATTTTTACTGGTTTGAGGAACCACTTCCGGACTATGACATTGAAGGCTTAATCAAACTCAGGGAAAAACTCGATGTTCCTATCTGTGGCACTGAGAAGGTACCGCTGAGCATGTTTAGTATGCCTCAGTACATCATTCATCGGGTGCTTGACATTATACGCTGCGATACCGTGATGTCTGGTGGCATTACCCCCTGTAAGAAGATTGCTGACATGTGTGATGCTTTTGGTGTGAAGTGTGAAATTCATCTCGCTAATCCTATCGGCAACTTTGCTAACCTCCATGTCGAGTGTGCGGTGAAGAATTGTGAGTTTTACGAAATGTATTGGCCAGAAGACAGCTATGGTCTCAAAGAATATCCTGTCCTTGACGATGAAGGCTATATTCATGTCCCGCAAAAGCCTGGCCTGGGCGCTGAGATTGACTGGGAGTCACTGGGCAAGCCGGTAGCGAGTTACTAAGAGAGACTCAATGGAGGTGTTATATGGCTTAAGAGCTCATAACCCTAAGTCAGAGAAGAATTCGAACTTCTATTACCAAAGCATCATTAAAATTATATTGGAGGTGCAATATGGCTCTAGGAAAGGTTAATCACTTACAGTTCCACGTCGATAACGTAGAAAAGACAGTCAAGTACTTTACTGAAAAGCTAGGATTTAAGGTTGTAAGACGCGTTAAGCGTCCGACAGGTGATATGCATATCGAACTA